>JBGSKR010000282.1:0-2041 GCA_041741135.1 Mariniblastus sp. | reverse complement strand
TTGCGCGATCCCGATCGTCCACATTCCTGCGTTGAGTCCAGCCTCAATACCCACAACAGTATCATCGACTTTGACACAGGAATTCATGGGAAACGTATTGAGGCGTCGTGCGTTTTCCAAGCACATCCAGGGTGCCGGCCTGCCGGGCGAAACGTCACTAGCACACACCATGACATCGGGTTCATAACCTTGTTCACGAGCAATTGGCATGAGAATCTGCATCAACTCGGCTGTGTACCCCGTGCTCGAACCGATGCGCATTTTCTTTTGCCGACAGAAGCTCATCGTTTCCAAACATCCCGGAATTAAAGCGGCATGCTTAGACAAGAAGTCGATTTGAATAGGTAAAAACTTTTCGTAGACGAAATCGATATCTTGAGCGTTTGGCGTTCTACCATGCGTTTCTTGCCAGCGAGTTGCGACATCGGACAATGCCATCACCGATTGGATATGTTCTTTTTTCGCTTTGCCCATTGGTCCGCGCGCTTGGTCGACACTTATCGCAACTCCGCATTGCTCAAAAGCCCGTATTAGCGCGGCGACCGGCGCAAGACTTCCGTAGTCGAGAGTGGTTCCTGCCCAATCAAAGATGACAGCTTGAACTGGTCCCGAGTAACGACGCTGAAAACGAAACGAATCCATGGAGCTACCAGACAATTTCGGCAATTGATTTGGGACATAAAGCGGGGGTCAACGAGGCTTCTACGCCATTCCATTGATCCCACAACTGCTCGGCTAAACCAAACGACATAGTCATTCCACAACCCCCCGTTGCAATTGCAACTGTGGTATTTGAGTCAACTTGTTGGATGAACTGTAAAGTTTCAGCCAACGTGGCATATATCCCATGCCACCGGTCGCACAATGACCATTCAGGCAACTCTATCAACTTGTGCAACTCTCGGAGGATTAAATCGTCAATCAATGCTTTGTCGAAGGGACCGATTTCGCTTGCGTACTCATGCGAATCACCTAGAATTACTTCGCCCAAAGTATTCTGGGCTGCCATGACATGGATGCCATACTGATCTAGTTCAGGTGTTTCCTGAGCAACGCGTTGTCTCAAAGCCGCTAAAGTATTGCAAATCTTGAATGCTTCATAGTGCCGTAGGGTCAAGCCTCCGGCCAGCATGGGTCCCATCTTCCAATTTCGTGGTTGAGGAATCGTGCGAAGCATTTGTAATTTGCATAGGCCTAAACCCGCCTGCGAAAAGACTTCGGGGAAGAGCGTCTGAAAATCGCTACCTGTAGCAACGATTGTGCGATCGACTTGCCAAGTCGTACCATCGGTCGCGACGACGCTAAAATGGGTCACGCGATCAATGGCGACACCGTAGTGCAGCTTGACGTCAAATTTTTCAGCGAGCCAACGCGGCACAACTGCCATCACTTGGCGAGGGTCGACCCCGATTTCCGTCGGACTATATAGACCGGCAAGCAAACCTTCTCGACGGGCACCAGCTGAAATCGCGTAAACTTCAGAAGGGCTCAACAGTCGGCACTCATAACCCAACGACGGCGCCAACGACGCGAATTCTTTCAGTACCGCCAGTTCATCCTCCCGATAGGCCAGGTGGAGCGAACCAACCTCGCAGGCGCTAATTCCCGTTTGCTCGATCAGGTCGAGCCAGCATTTGCGGCTGCGCAAGGCAGTTCGATAGTTGGGCCCATTAGGTTGGCCAATCGGCCACACCATTCCAAAATTACGAATCGAAGCGCCTTGAGCTCGCTGGTTGCGTTCGAAAAGTAAGACCTCACAGCCACGCTTCGCCGCAGCCCAGGCGTGTGACAAACCTACTATTCCACCACCAATAATTGCAATTCGTTCTTGGGAATTCTTTGCTTGGCGAGCCATTCGCTTTGTGGATGAGGCAGAACTCATGACAAGGCCTCAACTTTTTTCGATTTCTCTAGCGATTGAGCCACGCAAGAAAGAAAATGCTGCAAATCAGGCGTTTGCAAACCTTCGATTTTTGCCGCATCATCCCAATGTCGAAGGCGAATACTTTGCTCAAAAAAAGGATGCGCCTCGAACTCCAAA
>JBGSKR010000281.1:0-6277 GCA_041741135.1 Mariniblastus sp. | reverse complement strand
CACCGATTTGGTCGGTCGGCTGTACGATGTCGACGTGCTTGACAACACAACTGCCCTTGCCGTCGGCTACGGCGGAATCGTGTTAAAAACCGAAGATCGCGGAGAAACATGGCGCAAGATTGAAACGCCCAATAATCATTGGCTGGCAGGCGTCGACTTCGTCGATTCCAAGATTGGATATATCGTTGGAGGCAACTCGGAACACCCGGTGCTATGGAAGTCAAGTGATTCCGGAAACACCTGGGTCTCGGTTCATGAGCGGCTTCCCGCGAAGGCACGGAACAACCCATTACGCGATGTGAGGTTCATCAATAAAGATCGCGGTTTTGCCGTTGGAACCGACGGCCTATTGATCGAAACCAACGACGGTGGCGAGACATGGCAGCAACACGCAACAGGGACCGAGGCGTGGCTCCGCGCTATTTTTGTGAACGGAAAGACCATTCATGTCGCCGGTAATGGTGTTTTACTCCGTTCGGAAGATGACGGCAAGACATGGTTCAAGCTGCCAATTCCAGAAAACAGAAAGCTCAACGATGTCGCTTTTGTGAACGACACGAGAGGTTGGATCACCAACTTCGATGGCGAAATTCTGGAAACGCGTGACGCCGGCAAAACCTGGCAGACCATCCGCACGCACAGCGATATTACAGGAGGAATTCATGCCTCCTCAGAGCGCACTCTGATCACAACCGGCAACGGTAAAATTCTCCGACAACGACGTTAGCGGATGGGATAGAATCTGTGTCAATCGTACTTGGCGCCTATTCCGGGGTCGACCATCGCATGAATCACTCGGGGTGGCTGTTGCGTCTTCTGTGGTGGGTGGCCATCACCAAGTCGGTATCGATGGGATCGGATCGATTAGGCGATCCAGACCGGTGATCAAAGCTCAATTGAAATAATGAGTGCTACATCCGACTTATGAGGCTCGGTGGCGTGCGCAACCTGAGCCTCGGTTCCCGATCCGTAGAAAAGGGAACGGGGGGTGTCGGAAATGGGTCAAGCGGTTCTCCCATCGGCTTCCTGGCAGTCCGGGCAAGTGCCCAAATGAGTGAACCAATCGAACTGGCTTTTGTGAGTGTCCGTCTCTTCAACTACCTCATAGGATTGAGTAAGCGTTTGGTGACGTTGGACGCCTTCCCAATTCTTCGGAATCCGCCAAACTCCATCGTAATCTTCCCGGTCGCATCCAGCGCAAGCCAAACGGATCGGAGGTCGGCGTTTTTTGCGAGGCGGCTTCCTTTTGTCAATTCGCTTATTGGTGTTTTTCGGCCTTGCCATCAGACCGCCTCCACGTGTACAGCGTTCTTGCTTCCAGCATAGCCGTAGAATTTCTGGCATACGCCACTGTCACGGGGCGCCCAAAACGGTTCTCCCGCACTTTTGGTGACGGATTTGCGTCACGATTTTGTCGCGTTTAAAATGTGCCCAAACATCTGTTTCGTGGTGCGAAATACGAATTCAACCTGGCCTGATTGTCAGATTTGTCTATCGGCAGGCGTGGGGCCGGGTGCGGAGAACGAAGAAGATGGGTTTCCGGAACGCAAAACCTATCACGTTTTGTAGAGAAAACGCATTCGAAGAAGGTCAAAATTTGCCCTTCCGTACATTTGACGTTTCACCATCTTTAGTCGGTTGACGTGGCCTTCGGATGGACCGTTGTTCCAATGAAGCGTTAACCCGGCTGTCACTGCTGCAAGGTCTTTCTTGAGCCCTTCGGCAAATCGCCGAAACTCCACGGGAATTTTCGAGTCCGTCGCTCGATCAAGCCATTTCGAAAACAAATGGCCACTTTGACTGCGCACCATTCCAAGAAACTCAGCGGCGATTTTAAGAGTGTCTTTGATTTCTCCGCATTTGGTCAACAGGTTACGTTTGAGGGACCTTTCCTCGTCGGTAAGCTTTGCTTCGTCCTTGAGCAATAAAAACGACACCTTGGTCGATGAGGGTTTTGGCATGTTTCCTGAGATCTTTTCCACACCTCGACCCTTACGCCAACATGCCATTCGGCGACGGATACTCCAGTAGGACACCTTAAAGCCGTGCGCCTGAACTTCTCGTGTCAACTGTTGAGCATTTCGGATTCCCTCATTCCAGCGTCGGCAAAGAAACGCAACGCACTGATCTGTTTGGCTCGCATGGGCTCGCGACGCCGGTTCTGGAAGTTGATCGGATCGCACATACTTGTTTACTGTGTCACGGTGAATTCCCATTCTCTTGGCAATATCGCGATTGGATATGCCCTGTTGGTGTAACAAATTCGCCGTTTCGTAAAGTTCCGACCGTTTTTGTTGGGCAATGCTTACGTCGTCGCGGAGAGCCGATTCGACAGCTGAGTCGTCCTTTGATTCCGCAGGGCACTTGTCCGGCATCTTCGATATGAATTCCTCGCGCAAATCCTTGACGGCTTGCTGAACTTCTTTGGAATGCTTATCCAGCAGCCGAACAATGGCTTCTCGCATGTTTTGGACCAAGTGAAACCGATCGGCAACCTGAGTCGCATTTGGCGCGCCTTCGGTTGCCCCTTTAATATAGCAATCGCCTCGATCACGACTGATGATCTCGATTCCGGGATTTTCTTCCAACCATTTTTTGACCGCATCAGCACTCCGTTCGGGAAGCAGTTCAACAGCGTTGCCTGTTTCCAGATCGACGAAAATCGTGCCGTACCGTTTTCCTTTTCGAAACGCCCAGTCGTCGACACCCAGAGCTCTGGGCGTTGCACGAGTCGGGAGGTCCGTACGGCGAATTTGCCGCAACAGTGTGTCGGGGCTGGTTGTCATCCCGAGTCGTTCAGCAAGCCGAGCGCCTTCTTCACCACCGCAAGCAAACGCAAGACATCGCAATGCAATGGAAAATCGTTCAGACCGACGTGAGTAGGTCGCGGCAACTTCCGGCAAACGCTCGGTAAAGATTTTTTGACAGCAACTTGTGGAGTCACAAAAAAACTTGCGAGATTGCCACAGTAATCGAACTCGCAAGCCTTGCCATGGAAGATCAGATAGATGCCGCAAATAACGACTATGAATTCGCTCTGATGGCTGCTGGCATTGAGGACATTTTCCGTCACTGGCTGCGCTCACTACTGAAATCGAAACAGATTGGTTTCCCTCATCGACCTCAATGCAGTCAACTATTAAGGACTTGGAATCAGGCAACAATACGCGAACCTGCACGGGGACTCCGTTCAAATGCAATGTTCGTTGTCCTAACGCGATGAATTGAATTGACGCTCAAAATACGAATGCTAGCCGGTCAATGGTTCACCAAAAGTGCGGGAGAACCCCCAAAACCAGCCACCAATGGGCGCTTGAAAACCAGCCACTTTAAGAGCCTCGCGGTGTAGACTCGTTCGCAATTTAGGGCGAAGGAGTGAGCCGGATGGCGAACCAATTGAGAGTGGCTAAAGTGTTGTCAATACAGGCGTTACACGAACAAGGCTGGTCGCAGCGGCGGATTGCCAGGGAACTGGGGATCAACCGGGAAACGGTGGCTGGGCATCTGAACCGGGGATCAAAACCGGCCAAAGCGCCCACCGGGTCGGACGATTCAAAACCAGCCACTGCCGACAAAGCGCCCACCGGGTCGGCGGCATCCCAACCCAATTCAAAACCAGCCACTGTTGGCAAAGCGCCCACCGGGTCGCGGAGCCTCTGTTTTCCCTTTAGGGAGGTGATCGTAGCGTGGATGGATCAAGGCTTGTCGGCCCAGCGGATCTACCAGGATCTGGTTACCGAACATGGGTTTGCCGGCAGCTATCCGAGCGTTCGACGCTTCGTCACCGGGCTGCGGACCAGTTCACCGCTTCCGTTTCGTCGCATCGAAGTCGGGCCCGGCGAGGAAGCACAAATCGACTTTGGCAAAGGCGCGCCGATCATCGATGAGCAAGGTCACCGTCGTCGCACGCATGTGTTGCGAGTCGTGTTGAGTCATTCTCGCAAAGCGTACAGCGAAGTTGTTTATCGACAGACTACCGACAACCTGATCGCTGTTTTGGAAAATGCGTTTCGGCATTTTGGTGGCGTGCCCAGGACGCTGGTTCCGGACAACCTGAAAGCGGCCGTGATCAAAGCCGACTGGTACGACCCGGACCTCAATCCCAAGCTGCAAAGTTTCTGCGAACACTTTGGCACTGTTCTGCTTCCGACCAAACCACGAACACCGCGGCACAAAGGGAAAGTCGAACGGGGAGTAGGTTACGTACAAGACAACGGTCTCAAAGGACGCACGTTCACCACTCTGGGAGAACAAAACGAATACCTGTTGCATTGGGAATCAAGTGTTGCCGACACCCGAATTCATGGCACGACCCGGAAACAAGTTCAAAAACTGTTTCTCGAAAACGAACGTAACGCGCTGCTTCCGATTCCACTGGAGCGATTCACCAACTTCCGCGAATCGCAGCGGAAGGTCAGTCGCGATGGCCACTTCTCGGTCGACAAATCCTACTACAGTGTTCCGCCAGAATATCTGGGGCGCGTGTTGTGGGTTCGTTGGGACTCGCGACTGGTACGCGTGTTCAACCATCGGATGGAATTGATCTGCACTCACGCCCGTCAAGGCGAAGGAAAATTCAGCACACTGCGTGAACACATCGCCTCCGAAAAGATCAGTCCGGTGGAGCGTGGAGCCGAATGGTTGCTGCAAAAAGTCAGTTTAATCGGGCCAAACACGCGAAATTGGTCGCATGGACTGTTGGCGACTCGGGGCGTCCAGGCCGTTCGCGTGTTGCACGGCCTGTTGAACTTGAGCCACAAACATCCCAGTCGTGTTATCGAGCAAGCCTGCGAAACGGCCCATGCCAACGAGTGTTATCGCTTGCGGTCCATTCGTCAGCTGATCGAGCATCGTGTCGCCGCGCAACAACCGTTTGAGTTTCTGGAAGAACATCCCATCATTCGGAACCTGTCCGAGTATGGAAATCTTGTCCGTGTTGATTTTAGAAAGGAAGCGTTAAACCCATGAATGATTCATTGAACACTGCACTGAAACAACTTCGACTCTCGGGCCTGGCCGAAACACTCGACGTTCGTTTACACGAAGCCAGTGGCAACCACTTGACTCACCTCGAATTCCTGGAGTTGATTCTGCAGGACGAACTGTTGGTGCGCAAAGATCGGCAACTCGCGCGGCGCGTCAAATCGGCAGCGTTTCGAGAACTCAAGAGCCTGGAAGAATTCAACTGGAGTTTTAATCCATCGATCCGGAAAAGTGAGATTTACGAATTGGCCACTGGTCGCTTCATCGAACAACGACGCGATGCGCTGTTCTGCGCGCCGCCGGGAACGGGCAAGAGTCACATCGTTCAGGGGATTGGTTACCAGCTGCTGAAGCTTGGTTACCAGGTCTACTACCGCAGCATCTTCGATGTGGTTCGCGATCTGTTGCATGATGAAGCGATGGACGGTCATGAGCGGGTGATGTCGCGTTACTTGAAGCCGGACTTGCTGATCATTGACGACTTCGGCATGAAACAGCTTCCCAAACGCAGCGGCGAGTTCCTGTTCGAGATTGTGATGCGTCGCTACGAAACCCGCAGCACGATGATGACGACCAACCGTCCCTTGGAAGATTGGGGCAAACTGTTGGGCGACGTTCCCACGGCAACTGCGATTCTGGACCGCTTCCTGCACCACTCCGAGATCATCACCTTCAGCGGTCAGAGCTTCCGCCTCCGCCATCGCAACCAGGATTCAAAACCAGCCACTGACGAAAAAGCGCCCACCGGCTCGACAAAAAAACAGAAAAATTCAAAACCAGCCAAAGCGCCCACCGGGTCGGCTGCCGAAAAGTAGAAAGAAAACCAAACCATCAACCCTATCCGTTAATAATGGCTGGGTTTGAAGCGCCCATCACTGGCTGGTTTTAAAGCGCCCAATGACAATAAATTATCACTCAGTGATTATGTCTTTGATCTTACCCTCTGCAGTCCATGTTTCGGTGTGGCCACATCGTCCAGCTCTTTTTTGTGCTTTGCCGGTGAGTTTCGCAAGGCTGTCGGTGAAGCGTCTGCGATCCGAAATTGCATTCTAATCTAATTCTCAATCATCTTGAGGTATCTGGACGGTTGTTGCCGTTTTTCATCGCCCCAAGGCATTATCTTCCGCTCCGGATAGGTAAGGTAAAGCAACCGCCGAGATCGAGTAACTGCGACAAATGCGTTCCTTTGCTCTTCAACCAAGCTGTCATTCCTTGCACGAAAATCCGGAAATGATCCCTCGTTCATTGCGATTAAAAATACAACGTCAAATTCCATCCCCTTCGACGAATGCAC
>JBGSKR010000280.1:0-2819 GCA_041741135.1 Mariniblastus sp. | reverse complement strand
ACGTGGTCGAGAAACCCTACGTGGAGCGGATTCTGGCAGCTCACCGCGAGGGAACACCAGCGGTCAATTTGCACTGTGCGATGCACAGTTATCGTTGGGGTGATTTTCGAAACGCCGTCGAACCGGGAGCTGAGAATGCAGGCTGGTATGAAATGTTAGGTGTGCAATCGACCGGCCATGGCCCTCAAGCTCCTATTCGCGTCGAGTTTCTCGAAACGGAACATGCGCTGACGAAAGGTCTCGAAGACTGGACGACGTTCAATGAAGAACTGTACAACAGTCTTCGCGTCTTTTCGCGCACCTCGCCACTAATTCGTGGAGTCCAAACGGTACCGCCGAACAAGAAAGTGTTGGAAGCCGATCCCACTGTGAAGGGCAAAGAGTCAGCGGAAGTCATTGCTTGGACGAATGAGTACGGCCCCAAGAAGACAAAAATCTTCTGCACTTCGCTGGGTCACAACAACGAAACCGTTGGAGACGATCGCTATCTTGATTTGGTCGTGCGTGGTTTATTGTGGACGACGGGCAATTTAACGGATGACGGCAAACCAGTTGCGGCGTACCTTAAAAAGTAACTGCTTAACTATCGACCATCGCGCCAAAGACCTCGTAAGCCGACGCGAGGAAGTCTTTCAATTCGTCGGGTTTGATGCGTTTGCCGGAGTGATAGAAGAACATCATTCCCGGTTGAGCTTCGACGGATACGCCAGGACGACTTTCAAAAAAATCTAATCGTGCTTTTCCGAAGTAGATGCGAACGGCTTCTTCGTCGACTCCTTGCAGCACAAACAGTTTTGAAAAAACGGGGTGCGTGTCAAAGTTGATGTCTTGGAATCCGAGCATGTTGCCAAATCGGTCCAAGAAGTTTTGCGGACGCATGGTGAAGCTGGGGCTATTTAACTCTTGTGATTGAAGCGCTGCAATGGAGAATCGGTGGGTGGTCGAGTTCTTGCCACTGCCGGTCGTGTATTGATAATCAAAGATCGCAATTTTGACTTCGCCCGAGTCACCTTGAATCAGGTTAGTCATTTTGCGAGCACGACCCATATTGAACAACCCAAAATCTTGCAACTGCGTCAGCAGATTTGAATCGCCATCTGGGAAATAGCATAACCCCATTTCCTCGGCGGTCGCTGCCAATTGCTCGCGTCGCTTTTTATCGAAGTGAATCGAAAGCACGACGGCTGTCACGATTGCCAACACGATGAATGCGAAAAACAAAATAGGAAAAAGTGCGGTCACGGTATCACGCTGCGCGGCGAAGGGGTTGTTCGAAAAATTGGGGATCGATGGGTTGGGACATGGGTGGCGCGATCAAGCGCTCACGTTGTTTCTTCAGCACCGACAACAGCTCTCGGAGATGAAGATCTTCGCGAGTAAACTTGGCCGTGCCCAATCGCTGAAACGCATGACGCATGTTTTGCCGTTTCCAAGGAGAAACAAGCATCTCGCCCGTCATGGTTGCGAGAGTTTGAATCAAGCTCGGAGCGGTCGCTGATTCGCCGTGGCGGACGAACGCGCGTTGTGCCGACTGACCGTGAGGCTGACTTGCTTCCACCTCTATCATAATCGCCTCATCGAGCGTTACCAGACAATCGGGCGAAAATTGACAGCCGAAACCGAGACTCTTCAAGCTCAATGCGAGCTCGAGATCGAGATAGACTGAATCGAGCGTGGCATCGATGTCGCCCAAGGCGTTTAGCAAGTTTCGTCGATAAAACCCCGCCCAAGAAGACGCTCCCAGAGGTTGAATTCGTTTGCCATTTCGCCCGGAGAATGTTTTTCCGGCGGCAACGAGCTGCCGCGTGAAATTACGGCTGGTCGAAACGCCAGCGGTAATCAGTTTCGATTTCGTGTTGCCGCTGACGACGGCGGGTGCAACAGAACCAGTGCTGGCATCTTCAAAAGCTGTTGCGATGGCGTCTTCCCAGCCTTCATCGAGTTGCACACCCGGACGTAAAATTCCAACGAACGTTCCACGAGCGGCCCGAACGCCAGAGTTGAATTGTTCGATAAGGTTATTGGCGTTGCCAGAGTTGGTGACGAAATCGACTTCATGGCCAAGATCGTACGGGTCATCGTAATCGCCATCGTGTACGACAATGATCTGGCACGAGTCACATCGATAGCGCAAGGCGGCAGCGAGCGTGTCATCAAAGCGTTGATCAGCTTTGTTGGACGCGTGACTGAATTGGGGGATCACGAGAGAAAACCGAACCATCGGATAACCTTGTTGAGTGATGGGTGACAAGGAAGTGGTAGCAAAGACCTCGCACCTATCTATTTTCGGTATTATTTTTGCCCAATCTGCAAACAAAATCGTTTATGTTGAATTGCCGGACTGATAGCACGCCCTTTTTGCAAGAATTTTAGATTTTGGCTCAAGTTTGGAAACGTTCCGGGTCAGATTTTTTAAGTTGCGCGATCAGTAGCCCGACGCGCCAGCAAGGCGACATCATGCGTGGCTTGTGGCATCCTCGCTGGCGCGTCGGGCCACTGATGGATCGCTTCCCCTTGATGTTCGACTGTTGTCACCGTAGAAAATGATCCATGCAAAACTACCTCAATTTACTACGACACGTGTTGGATCACGGCGTTCAAAAATCGGATCGCACCGGGACGGGTACGCGCAGCGTTTTTGGTTATCAAATGCGATTTGATTTAGGTGCTGGCTTTCCGCTGCTGACGACGAAAAAATTGCATGTCCCCAGCATCATTCATGAACTCTTGTGGTTTCTGTCGGGTTCAACCAATGTAAGTTACTTGAAAGAGAATGGTGTTCGTATTTGGGATGAGTGGGCCGATGAGAATGGCGATCT
>JBGSKR010000279.1:0-2569 GCA_041741135.1 Mariniblastus sp. | reverse complement strand
TCATCAAAACCGCCTGCCATCACATTAGATTTAGGGCAGCGCGCACCAGAGCCAGAACCGCAATCGCGCCAGCCTTCTGCGGCAGTTAATCCGAATCGACGAGACAATTCAAGTTCGAATTCGACTTCGCAACACGCGGACGGCGAGGGAGCGAAAACAGAATATCAACCTCACCTCGCGCGACCCACTGAAGCGATGAGCGATTTGCTGTTGCTGCGAGGCGTACATCCGTTGTACGCCGTTTTCTTGATGAACCATCTGGGAATTGCTGACAAGAGCGAACGGATCATGGCGTTTGAAAGTATCCTCGAACTTTCGCGTTCACTCGGAAAAGCCGTTCGCATACCGCCTCCCGAGGTGTTGCCACCTGGGCCATTGGCGACAAATCGGTTGGATTCGCAGTTGCTGAAATTGGGTCTGGCGACAGCGGAAGAACTCGGTGCCTTGAAAGTCGATGACGAAGAGGAAGAGAGAAAAGGTTGGTACGACGCCGACGATTACGTGCCGATTTTGACACTGCCGTATAAATTGTTACGATTGTTCGAGTACGATTTCCCCGGCGTCGACGATGTGCGGTTGACACCGGTGTGGGTCGCGGGAGAAGTGCTGAACTACGGCACGGATTTTAATAAATACATCACCAGCAATGGATTGCAAAAGCAAGAAGGTATCGTCTTTCGGCATTTGCTACGGCTGATTTTATTGCTCGATGAAATGGCACAGCTCTGTCCAGCCGATGTCGAACATGTTGATTGGCAAGACGATCTAGCTGACATTGCGAATCAGTTAGAAGACATCTGCCGCCAAACCGATGCCCACAGTACGGACCAATGGTTGACCGAGACGCGCGCGAAGTAGCGATTTCGTTTTACCGCGATAGCTTATCCCTGCGTTTCGCCAGCCAGGCAAATCCTGCGGCACCTATGGTACCTGCCACCACAGGCAGGCTCAGAGGATTCACCAGCGAAGTCTTCTTCTTTTTCGTCAGGTTAAGTTCGGCCAGTACGTCAGTGTTGTTCAACGTGCCCCGCATATCGCGACGATGAATCAGCGACTCACCATCGACGACGCCTTGGCTGGCTTGTATGTTGCAGAATTCTTTTGCCGTCCGATTCGATCGCACGTAGCCGGTATTCTTGTCAGCGACGAGCTCGCGTTGCAATTGATACTCGCCGCACGCTTGGTCATAGCTCTCGGCCTGCAGATAGAGTGAGTGATCGAAATCCTCAAGCTCATGCACTTGGCCATCGTGAATATGTACCGTAGGAAAAAACACCTGCGGGTCGTCGCCGTCAGCCAACCGCGAGCGAAACTTAAACGCCATCGGATGAGGCTGCCCGCCCAGTTCCTTGAGTTGGAACACGGCAAAGCCATAGTCATTGTAGCCGGGAATTTTGTCCCATGATTTTTTGGGTATCCGAAACCGCAGGTCCAGCCGATCAAAGTCATTCACCGATGGGACGAACGACGCAACAAAGTCACCCACTTCGTGGACCACAAGTGCCTCGTTCGCTGACGCCACCTCACCTAAATCTGAATTGCTCCTCGAGGGAGGGGGTGGAAGTAGCGGGAAACCACTATCGAGGTCGTCAAAGAAGTGGTCGTACTTTTGTAGCGAGATGAACTCGACCGTGTTGTCGTCGGTCGCTGGCAGATCCACCGGCAGCGGCAGGACCATGGCGTTGAGTTCTTTCGATTCGTACTGCATTTGGTAAACCAAACACTGCCAACCATCGCTAGCAAGGCGAGCAAAGATTTTGGTATCGGATACTTCGAGCACGGGTTGCGAAAAACAGCACATGAAAATCTCCTTGTTACGATTATTGAATTAGCAGATGAAACGGATGGCTTCCAGTCACCTGACACGACGAACCAGCACCACTTCGACTCACTTGCCGCCCTGTTAGTTCCCACATTTCACAAAAATACCACTTCTCATAATCTTGCGTATCACCAAGGACTCACACCACTGGTAAAGATATTTCGCCCGCTGGGATTATGATAGAATCACAAACGTTGCGATCAATTTCCTCCACCAACGCTACCCAAAGCAGTTTCATGAAACCTAACTCTCTGTTCGAATATTCAAAGTTCAAGAAGAACTTGCTTCGTATCGTCTTCATCATGGGCACAGTTTTAGTTGGCCCGCTACTTTCGTTGTCTTTTGCCGACGAACCGATTGTCGAAGCGGTCGTTGATCAACGTCCCAACATTCTCTGGATCACCAGCGAAGACAACGGATGTTTTCTGGGATGTTATGGTGACGCGGGGGCGAATACGCCGAATCTCGATGCGCTGGCGGCGAGGGGAGTGCGTTATACAAATTGCTATGCAAACGCGCCGGTCTGTGCGGTCGCTCGTAGCGGTTGGATCACGGGGGTGCCGGCGGTGAGTCTTGGCACGCATCACATGCGATCCAACTATCGTGTTCCTGATTCGATTGTTCCCTATCCGACGCTGCTGCGAGAAGCTGGCTACTACTGCACCAACCACACCAAAACGGACTATAACACGCGTTCGTTTGGTTCAGAGATTTGGAATGATGGCAAACAAAAAGCTCATTTCAGAA
>JBGSKR010000278.1:0-4428 GCA_041741135.1 Mariniblastus sp. | reverse complement strand
TCTTTACTGGACCTTAGCACCACCGAAATTCATCGGGTGCTGGAGATCGCTCAAGACCTTAAAGCGAAACTAAAGTCGGGACAACGGCCCAACTTGTTCGCTGGTCATGTCGCCGGTCTATTGTTTGAGAAACCATCGCTGCGCACACGAGTTAGTTTTGAAACATTGATGGGTCAACTTGGCGGCACCAGTTTGTTTCTTGGTGAAGACGTCGGCTGGGGAACGCGAGAGCCTCTGTGCGACTTCATGCCAATTCTGACTAGCTACCTCGATGTGCTCGTGATTCGCGCGAAATCTCACGCTAAAGTTCGCGAGTCATTGAAATTCAGCCAGTGCCCGATCATCAATGGTTTGACGGATGTCTGTCATCCTTGCCAAGCTCTCGCCGATATTCTGACGGTGATGGAAATCGAAGGCGATCTAAAAAACTCGCGACTCGCTTATCTCGGGGACGGCAATAATGTCGCGTATAGCTTGGCCGTCGTTTGCAGCCGTTTAGGTGTTCCACTGACCATCGGCGCTCCCCAAAAATATCAGTTCGATCCGACGTTCATTAACGACCTGAATAGTCAGGCTGGCAAAGATTTGATTTCGCAAACCGCTGACCCGATTGCGGCCGTCGCCGATGCTTCGTTCATTTATACCGATGTGTGGACAAGCATGGGCCAAGAAGCCGAATCGGAAATTCGATTGAAGGAACTAGGCGATTTCCAAGTCAACGATGTGCTGATGAGCCATGCTCGCAGTGACGCAAAGTTTCTGCATTGCTTGCCCGCGAGACGCGGTGAAGAAGTCACTTCCAGCGTGATCGATAGTCCCGCCAGCGCGATCATCCAACAAGCCGAAAATCGCTTGCATGCTCAAAAAGGTCTCGTGGTCTGGCTGTTGAACGAAGCGAACTCAAAAAAGTAGTAGGTTGGATATTCCTATCCGACCACCAGCCAAACCGACGGACAGGAATGTCCATCGTACTTTTCAACTCACCGCCGAAATCTACTCAAATATGACTCGCAAGCCTACTGAAATTCGTCCCGTTAAAATCAAGCGGAACTTTACCAATCAAACGCCTGGCAGCGTGCTTTATCAGTGTGGGGAAACGGTTGTTCTCTGCACCGCCAGTGTCGAAACCAATGTGCCGCCGTGGATGCGCGATGCGGGCAAGGGCTGGATCACTGCCGAGTACAACATGCTGCCGGGCAGCACCTCGCCACGCAAACAACGCGACCGCAGTAAAATCGATGGACGGACAACCGAGATTCAACGCTTGATCGGACGCAGCCTTCGTGCGGTGGCTAACCTCGAAGCATTGGGCTTGCGGCAGATCACGGTCGACTGCGATGTCCTTCAAGCTGACGGGGGCACCCGCACCGCCAGCATCACCGGCGGATTCATTGCACTGGTTGATGCGATCCACTCGATTCGAAAAGAACTTCCTGATCCCGCCGTTTATCCGCTGCGAGATTCCATCGCTGCGTTAAGTGTCGGCATCGTCGACGGCGTTCCTGTGTCGGACCTCGATTATCCACTCGATGTCGCCGCAGCGGTTGATATGAATGTCGTGATGACAGGCAGCGGGCAGTTTGTGGAAATCCAAGGCACGGGAGAAGAAGCCACCTTCAGCGACGACGAACTGGCGTCGCTAATCAAACTTGCTCGGGCGGGCGTAAAAGATTTATCAGCGATTCAAAAAAAATCGCTCGGTAAACGCTGGCCGTTTTGAAAACCTTGTTCGAGAGTCGGAAAAAGGCGGTCAATTAGCCCTTGTTGGTCGCCCTGACAGGGCCTATAATCCTTCCTTTTCGTATCACAACAGAACCCTCTGGCTCAGGCAGTTTGCTTGCTGCTCGCATCCTTCGATTCGCGTTTTTCGCAGAACTTTGAGATTCCCATGACAATTGACAAAAGCTTAAAAATCAAAGCCGGTTCCGTAAAATCGCGTAACGTGCTGACTCGTGCTGAACGAATTGAAAAATTGGTGGAAATGGATCGCTGGAGCGAAGGCGATGCGGCTTACGGGATTCCCAAAGTCCGCGTGCAAAAGATTTCTTTGAAGAAGAAGAAGAAAGTCAAGAAAGAAGAAGAAACCACCACCGGCAAGAAGAAATAGTTTTCTTTGCAACGTGGCATAGGCTTCCAGCCTGTGATCATCTCAACACCGGCTACTTGCTATAAGCTTGTGCCTCCTTCGCGTCTATGCCGCGCGATTGATTGCCTGCGGAGCAATCGAGACTCGTTCGATTAATTCTTGGTCGCAGTAGATCGTGAATTCTTGAACCTCGGTTTTCCAGACTGCCACGAAGGAGCCCAGCGAAAATCGTATTCCACAAAAATGATTCTCTTTTAGCAGAAACGATTCTTGCACTGCGACGGTGGAGGTTGCCAGCCGAGATAACGTTGCCTGCACTCGCCGACGTACGTAGCCAATCGGGCTGTCCGGTGAAAGATGCGAGGAGAAAGCTGCGGATTGGGCCAAGGTAAACCCCAAGAAAGTTTGACAAAAAAACACGATTCCATGTGAGTTTTTATCGGACATTGGGGACCTCTCAATCGAATTGATCGCACCGATCGTCACAAGCTTCCCTGGTTGTGCAAACTACCTGATCGGAAGATCGATCACTTCTTCAGCGGGTGCTGTTATTTCCGGGTTCTGAAAGGTTCGTGGCGGAACATCGTCGGCAGGAGCACCAAAAACCAATCTTCCCAAGTATCCGAGTGCGATTCCGCTGGCAATCAGCACAAAATTGCCTCGTCTCTCGCTGTGAAGCCAAGAAGATCGCTTGGAGGATTGCTTGTTCGAATTGGCGTTGCTTTGCATTCTGACCCTACCTTAATCTCACGTTGAACTAGTATACTCAAACGCCACAATCCTAAGGGCTGATTGAACGATTGGTTGTAACCGAATGAGGCTGGCGCTGAAAGGGTTGAAATGCTGGGAATCCGGAATCTAATCTCGATGAAACGGAATTCGCTCGAGTTCTTAACGCGCATGGCGAAGCGCGACGGCGATCTCTCCCGTTTTCAATTAGGTCCGAAAAAGGTTCTTTTGGTCAACGAACCGACACTCATTCGTGACGTGCTGGTCACCCAAGCCGAACGATTTCCGCGTCTGGGGCGTCAACTGAAAACCATCCGCTCGATTGATGGAAACAGTCTGTTTTCGAAAACCGGTCCAGCATGGGTCGCCGATCGACAAATGATTGCCGCAGCAGTCAGTCCCGATAAACTCGAAAAGTTTGCCGCCGACGTCATTGAGTTAACCAGTAGCCGAATCGAAGGTTGGTGTGACCGGCAGCCGATCGATTTGACGGACGAGACGACGAACCTCGCCGCCTTGATCGCCGGCCAGACAATGCTCGGGACCAACGTTCAGTCACGCCTTGGTGAGCTCGAACGGATGATGAGCGATCGATCTGATGTTTTCTCGCGGGAGATGAGCGCTGCATTTCGTGTTCCCGATCATTGGTGGTGGCCGGGCAAAGCCAAAAAGCGAAGCGTGATTCGAACGATGGATGGTTTGATCGACGGTGCAATCAATCAGTGGCGAGCTGAGCCAACGAACCCATCGCGGAGACATGATCTACTGTCGGTATTGCTGGCTCAAGCAGTCGAAAGAAACCTCAGCGATCGGCAAATTCGCGATCATCTCAATTTGCTGTTTCAAGCCAGCTTTGATGACATGGCGACCGCGATGCTGTGGTTGCTGTTTTTGCTGGCCTCGCATGCTGAGATTCAACAACGAGTTCACAGGGAGATTTTGGATACGATTGGAGATCGCCCCCTTGAAGCAGAGGACTGGACACGTTTACCGTTGCTGAAGAATTGCGTGAGCGAAGCCTTGCGATTATACCCCACGACTTGGCTGTTCACCGCGCGAAAATCGGAGGGCGAAAATCGGATTGGCCAATATCAAGTCAGCGATGGAAGTTGGATCTTTATTTCGCCGATGGTGACGCAGCGTGATCCTCGTTTCTTTGAGAACCCGAGCACATTTGATCCCGATCGATTCACCGAGTCGCGATTCTCCAAATTGCAGCGTGGGGCTTTTTTCCCGTTTGGTATGGGGCCGCGAGCGTGTGCTGGGAATCGGTTTTCAATGATGGAACTGGTGCTGGTGGCGGCGACGATTGCTCAGCAATTCGAACTGGCAGCGATCACGGAATTGGTCACTGTCAAAACGGTTCCGAAAGTCACGTTGCGACCTGACAAGCGAGTGCAGATACAGATTCGACGGCGATGACTGAAGCTGTTTTTGTAACCGTTCACGGTGATATTGAAAAATGTCGCTTGTCGACATGGTTCGTAGCCGAAGTCGTGAGACTTCGGTTTTATCTGTTTGTGGAATTTCCGAACTCTCACGAGTCCGGCTACAATTCGTGAACGGCTACCTACTTTTTCGGCGGGCCGCTGAATTGGCTTAACCAACTCAAA
>JBGSKR010000277.1:0-6201 GCA_041741135.1 Mariniblastus sp. | reverse complement strand
TTTCAGGTTCATCAGATGGGGATTTCAAATCGCACGCGACGATTGCCACTGATTTACGGGATCGGGCTGGACGATATTCGGCAGCAGCTTCAATCCCTCGTAGCGGCCATCGAAGGGGCCACATTTTGGGCGCAATTAGCGGCGCTTGATCGAGACCAGGAATTTTATAGTTGGTATGGATCGACGCCCGATTTTCATCCCCGCGTTCGTAGTTTTTGTAACACCGATTCCAGTTGGGTGGAGAGCGAGCGGTTACCCAATCTGGTGAGAAGAATTGAGAATTTGCCACAGAGAATGGCGCGAGCAACGATTGGTCTTTACAACGATATGCTAGACGCTGATCCTCCCCTGCCCCAGGCGACGCAAGACCAGCTTCAAAGCGATATCGACGCCCTTGACGAGTGGGTGCAGAAACTTAACGAACCGTAAAGCTATTCAAGCCTCCGATGCCGCAGTCTCAAACCAACTCTTACTCGTCGGTGGCGAAGCGAATTTTTGAATGGACGAATAATGGAATCGCCACGGCCGTGATTCTGCTGGTAGCACTAGTGGGCGGGCGACAACTGATTTCCCTGTGGCAAACGGGTGATGCTGATCTGTCGCGATCTGCCGCTCCGATCATGGCATGGCCCACTTTCGAGTCGTGCGCAATCGAGTTTTCAAATCAGCCTTATCAGCTCAAACGGCTACATCTGCGGATGTCATCCGAAGCTTTGCTTGCGGAACTCATTCGCCAATGCGAAATCGTGTTGGAAGAATCTCCACAACCAGCAAATTCGCCGACTACTTCCGAATCAAGTATGTTAACCGGTCTGCGGGAGGTCTTGCCGCAAAAATCTCGCCCCGGTCATTGGCGAATTTTCTGTGGGGAAGACGCAGCCCCGATCGCTAATACTGCCACGCCCAATCCAGGCGACTCTACCCAATTTAATTCTGGCACACCACGGCTGCCGTTGGCTATTGGAATTCGCGATAATTGTTCTGGCGATTACCCATCGCGGATGGTGGTGTGGGCCATCGCCACACAGGATGCGACCAACGATTCAGGCTCCTATTCGACAAAAGATCGAGTAAATGATCGGGAAAGTGGTTGGACAATCTTTGTTTGCCAAAGCACAATAGAATCCAGCCAGTCCGGTGAATCTCGAAACTCGGTTCCACTTCCTCCCGCCAGTCGTCGAACGCTCGCCGTTACCGATCCGGCGGGAGGTCAGTTGATCGGTTTTTCGGGCGGTGATCTTCCTACTGCGCGCCAGTTCTTTTCCAATTATGCGATCAAACACCGCTGGAGAGTTGATCCTGATTGGCAGAACGTGGGGGAAAGTTGGCAAGTTTGTTTCCACACGGACGCATTACACAATTTACAGAACTCACCAAATTTACCGAACGTACAACCGAACCAGGCGCGACGCGTGCGAGTGCATATTACCCGTGGCGCTGAGAATCGCTTGCTCGGGTTGATCATTATCGAACCCATTTCAGCACAACCTATAAGATCAGAAACGACACCATGAAAAACTGGATTGGATTACTCATCGCCATCTCGCTGGGAATTGCTGCCGCCCTGCTGAACTGGAAATACCTTGATCGAAAATCTCAAGAGATCGAGTTTGTTTCGTTTCTGGCGGTCAGCAAAGACGTTCAGTTGGAGGTCGGCGACACGTTTAAAGAAAATGATTTCGTGCGACTGGACATCCCTCGTAAAAACGCCGGTCGCCTGTCCGACTCAGCCGTGCTGTTCAATGATCGCTTGACCGTGGTCAGCATGAAAGCGATTCGCGAGTATCAAGGCGGCGAAATCGTTTTGCGACAGGATTTAAAAACTCCGCCTCCCGAGTTCAAATTGGAGACCGGAGAATTGGCAATGTGGATTCCAGTCAATTCTGCTTCCTTCGTTCCATCCCTCGTCGAACCGGGCGATCTGGTTTCCTTCGTCGTTCCCAATGCAACCACCGTCTTCAGCGACATCGATCAACAAACTGAAGAACAGAACGAAGAGCCCGGTCCAGATTACGATCCCGAACTTGATGATCTCCCGCCTCGTCGATCAACCAATCTGGAAAACGTCAGCACCGAACTGGTCGGGCCGTTTCGGATTATCTCGCTCGGGTCGCGATTGGGCAGTTACGAAGTCGAATCGGCTGCTACCGGTTCCCATGCCCGCGAGAATGTGATGGGCATCGCGGTGAAACAAACTGGCAAGCTGATTGACCCACAGGCACAAAAGCTAGTCCGCTGGATGGCTCAACCCAACTTTCGTCAAGCGAGTGTGGTGCTCCATCCTCGTACCGCTAACAAGAAATAACCAAGATGGTAACCGTTCACACTTTAGGTCCTGTTTGGCCATGATCGGTGACAAATTTAGTAACCGTTCACGGATTGTAGCCGGACTCGTGAGAGTTCGGAAATTCTACAAACAGATAAAACCGAAGTCTCACGACTTCGGCTACGAACCAAGTCGATAAACGACATTTTTCAAAATCACCGTGAATGGTTACCAAATTTACTAGCCACAAAAATTCACAAGCCTCACAAAAATAGTTCGACGCCAAGCATTTTTGTTTCAAAATCGCATCTCATTTTCTTCTTCAAAAAGCCATCCGCGTGAAAATCTGGTTCAACAAGATCAACGATAGCCGCCGCTCCATCTTCGAAATCGAAGACACCGATGAAGCTGGAGAACCGCGTGATGTCGAGATTACCATTGGACGCGATACGGGAAATATGCTGGTTCTCGAAAGTCCATTAGTCTCGCGCCGTCACGCCCTGCTCCGCCGCCACGAATCGCGATTCGAACTCGAAAACATCGGACTCAACTCTTGCATGGTCGGCGATACCGATGTGGGGGTTGGCGAAACGGTCGAGTTTGAATCCAGCTCGATCATTCGGATCTGGCCGTTTACGCTCAATCTTGAACTGGAATCGGTCAACCACGTCAGTCGCGCTGATTTTGATGCTCACGTTCGTGGCGAACTGGCGAACCTCGAACAGCGGATCCACAAACAGTTGCTGGATCGGATGGATTTGGTTGGTATCGAGAGTTCACGGAAACCAGATCGCGCCAGTATTCTGCTGCTGGAAAACAACATCGAAGACGCTTGTCGCGAGATGCAATTGTTCTCCGATGAAAATCGCGACTTGCTGAACAACATCGTCGGGTTGGTGCTGCGGGATATGTTGACCAACCAGATTATTCTCGACAGCGGATACGAGGCCCACCAAGTCTCACCGTTGACCCGTAACGAATTTGACGTGCCCGCGACCTTGATTCCCGAACGCGAAACGGAACTCGATAATTTGTTGCGAATTCTTCGAGTCGAATTGCAGACGGATCAGCGTGATGACATCAGCGAAAAAATTCGGATCGTCGAAGAAAAAGCCAGCACCGTGTTTCCGAGGTTTGAACGTTTCTTGCACGATGAATTGCGAAAGTACATTCTCCTGCGAGCCTTGAAAAAAGACCTCAAGGACACCATTTTCGGATTCGGCCCGCTGCAAGATTTATTGCGAGTCCCATCGATTACCGAAATCATGGTCATCGCCAGTGATCAAATTTATGTCGAAGCCGAAGGCGTTATCGAGCGTTCGGGGCGTCGGTTTATTTCCGATCAAGTCACCGAATCGGTGATCGAGCGAATCGTGGCTCAGGTTGGGCGACGCATCGACAAAAGCCAACCGCTCGTTGATGCTCGCTTACCCGATGGTTCTCGCGTGAACGCGATCATTCCGCCGCTGGCGATCAGCGGGCCTTGCTTGACCATCCGCCGATTTCCCGTGAAGCGGATGACGATTGAGAATCTCATCTCGCGAGGTAGCTTGACCGCGTCCGCCGCTTCTTTCCTGCGAGCTGCCGTTTCCAACGAACGAAATATTCTCATCAGCGGCGGCACCGGCAGCGGGAAAACCACCATGCTCAACGCATTGAGTAGTTTCATTTCGCACAAATCGCGAATCGTGACCGTGGAAGATACTGCCGAATTGCAGTTGCATCAGGAGCATGTCGTGACTTTGGAAACTCGCCCGCCGAACGTGGAAGGCGTCGGTGAATACACGGCTCGCGATTTGGTTCGCAACGCTTTGAGGATGAGACCCGATCGTTTGATCGTCGGCGAGTGTCGCGGCGGTGAAGCACTCGACATGCTACAAGCGATGAACACGGGACATCATGGTTCCATGACGACAATTCACGCGAATAGTTCTGCCGAGGTTATCGAGCGACTTGAGTTGCTCGTGTTGATGGCGGTCGATATTCCGATGCACGCCATTCATCGTCAAATCGCGTCGGCAATTGATTTGATTGTGCAGATCAACCGGCAATCGGACGGTCGCCGGATGATCACGCAAATTTCCGAAGTCGAAAAAATGGATGAGGAAACGGGCGACCTCGTGATCACCGATATCTTTAACATGCGAAACGAAAGCATCTTGCAGCCAACGGGATTCCTGCCGACTTTTGTTGATCAGTTGGTGGACAAGAATTTGCTCGATTTAAGATTCCTGTATTCTGAAGAAGCGACGCTCGAAGGCAGCATCGCTCAACCAGGTAAGATTGTTGAGAAACTCACCGAGGTTTTGCCCGCTAACCGACTGACGAGCAAAGGGTGATTTGATGGAAGTCATACTCATTAGCTCGATCATGGGTTTTGCCGGCGCGGCGTTGTCGTGGAGTTGTCGCGATTGGCTGGGCGGCGTGCTTGATTTGATGGAAGCTAATGTTCGCGAAAAACTGCGGCAGATGCGGATCGTCGCTCCTCGACTGAGAACATGGCTCGAGCTGTGGTTTTACGGAATCGTAATCGTGATGGCGTTGCTCTGGTTTGGCTATGGCAATCCGATCTTTGCGATCTTGTCGGTTGTCTTGCTTGGCCCGCTGCCTTGGTTTTTTCTGAAGCGAATGGCCACAAAACGGCATCAACAAATCGAAGACCAATTGGCCAACAGCATGACCACGCTCGCGGGTGCGATTCGAGCGGGACTTTCGCTGGCTCAAGCACTTGAGATTCTTGCAGACCAATCGCCGCAACCGATCCAGAAAGAATTTCAGCACATGATGGGTCAATACGCGATGGGCAAAACGCTTCAGGAAACGCTCACCGAAGCAAAACAACGATTACGGAGCGAAAATTTTTCGATGTTTGCCGCCGCCATGTTGGCCAGTCGCGAAAGTGGCGGAAAGTTGAACGAAACGGTGGAGCGAATCTCGCAATCGGTGCGTGAATTTCAGCGGCTCGAACGAAAAATCGAATCGGAAACCGCGCAAGCTCGTAAGTCAGCCGTGTACATGGCTCTGGCGCCGCCTGTGATTCTGCTGGTGTATTATTTTGTTGATCCAAAAAACACGGAGCTTTTGTTTACCACGGTGCCTGGCCAATTTATGATCGCGTTCGCGGTGGTGCTGGATGTGGTGGCGTGGTTGTGGGCGCGAGCCATTTTATCGCCAGATATTTGACTAATTTTTTTAAATCTGAAATTTGAAATCTGAAATCTTCAATCTGAAATCTTCAATCTGAAATCTTCAATCTGAAATCTTCAATCTGAAATCTTCAATCTGAAATCTTCAATCTGAAATCTTCAATCTGAAATCAAAATTAACAAATCCGAATCCTGATTGTCTGATGAATTTGTTTCCATCCATTTTTTCCACCGTGCTGCTCGCCGAACTCACGCCCGAGGCATTATTGCCAACGCTGATGCTCGGCGGAGCCGTGTTTGCGTTCGCTTGGTGGATCGTGCGTGCACTGGAAACAGGAAATTTAGAACAAGGCAGCGAGTGGCGTTTTGATGTCAGCCGGATTAACGAACTGCGTCGAGCCGATTCGATGTTCCGCTTGTTCCAGCCCCTGATTCAGTTTTTTGCCCGCTTCAACCGGGGTGTCTTTCGCGAGCAACTGCCGGAAATTAAACGCGAATTGCAAGCTGCAGGACTACCTCGCAGTTGGTTGCCTGAGGAGTATCTGGGCAAATTGCAACTGGTCGCTATCCTCCTCTCGCCTGCCATCTTTTTCGCTTGCATTACCTGGATGGGAATGGCCGGACTGATTTTGGGAATTGTGCTCACGTTATTGTTGATGGTGTTGTTGCGACGTCGATTGACGCGACTGGCCAAACACCGCTTGACCGTGATAAAAAAACGCTTACCGTTCATGCTCGATTTGATGACGCTGTTAATGGAAGCCGGCACCACGTTTTTGAGTGCGCTCG
>JBGSKR010000276.1:0-2502 GCA_041741135.1 Mariniblastus sp. | reverse complement strand
AAGAAACGAATGCGAAAATCGAAACGCTCGGCGGAAAATTGGCGAAGGGAACCAAGCCGAAGAAAGCGACTTACAGCACGCAGTTGCTGGGGATCACGAAAGCCTCGGTGCAAAGTTCGAGTTTCATTTCGGCGGCAAGTTTCCAAGAAACGACCAAGGTTCTGACTGAGGCCGCACTCGCGGGCAAGGTTGATAATCTCGTCGGCTTGAAAGAGAACGTGATTCTGGGCCACTTGATTCCGGCCGGTACTGGTTTCCGAACTTTCCAAGATTCGGAAGTCCAATACAACCTCGAAGCCATGCGAGAGGTCGCTGCTCAACCATCAAACAAATTGGAAGAGCATTTTCCATTGCTCGATTCGGGCGCACCTGCCTCGCATTCGATGTCAAACTATGGCGTGGATACGATTACGGGAGCCGAAACCGGTACCTCTCGCAAGACCGATGCTTTAACTGCTTTGGTTGACCAGAATCTGGCTGCCGCCAAAGGCAAAGATGACTTGACTTTGATCGAAGGCATTGGCCCGAAGATCGCAGCGGTTCTTGCTGAAAACGACATTGACAACTATGCGACCTTGGCGATGACGCATCCAAATCAAATCAAAAAGATTTTGGAAGCCAACGGACTCGGTTCACATGATCCTTCGACTTGGCCGGACCAATCCCAACTTGCCGCCGGTGGTGAATGGGATCAGTTGAAGGAATGGCAAGACGTTTTGCAAGGCGGTCGAATTCCTGGCAGCGACGGCGGCAGTGCTTCAGCTCAACCATCAATCAAGTCCGATGATTTGACGAAAATCGAAGGCATCGGGTCGAAGATCGCTGAGCATTTGAACGACGCTGGCATTTTGACTTACGCTCAATTGGCCGCAACCAAACCAGAGCAGATTCGCGAGATTTTGGATGCCGTTGGCGGTTTTGCTGCCCACGACCCGGGAACTTGGCCGGATCAAGCAAGTCTCGCTGCTTTCGGTGAATGGGAAAAATTAAGAGAGTGGCAAGACGAATTGAGCGGCGGGATCTAATTTTAGGTTTTGAGACGTGGAGTGCGGCAGGCGCCTCGCCTGTCGCCCTTCGCATCACAGGCATCCCTCCCGAATAAAAGGGAACGAGGGCGTCCCGCCTGCCCGTCACACTACTTCAACTAAACAAAAATTCCTTTAAAAACTCGCCGAACTCAATTAGCGATTGACATAATTTCTTAAAACAGTAAATTTACGGGCTTCCACTGGTTTTTAACCGCTGGACAGCCACCAAAAAACACCAGCATTTAGCTCGGAAATACTTAGCTCGGAAAACGAATGCCCACGATCAATCAACTTGTCCGCAAACGCCGCAAAGCCAAACGCAAATTCACGAAATCGCCCGTGCTCGAGCAGTGCCCACAGAAACAGGGCGTTTGCCTCCAAGTTCGTACGATGACGCCGAAAAAGCCAAACTCGGCGCTTCGTAAAATCACTCGTGTGCGACTCTCCAACGGTAAAGAAGTTACCGTTTACATTCCAGGCGAAGGTCACAACTTGCAAGAACACTCCATCGTGCTGATTCGCGGCGGTCGAGTTCGCGATTTGCCGGGTGTGCGTTATCAAGTCGTCCGTGGCGCTCAAGACGCCCTAGGTGTTGATAAACGCAAAAAATCTCGCAGCCGTTACGGTGCGAAGAAGAAATAGTCTTGTAGCCGGATTCGTGAGAGTTCGGTGCGAAGAACGAAGCTGAAGTCTCACGACCCCAGCTACAAAAATTACCGACTGAAGTCTCACGACTCCAGTGACTTAATCCTCAAGCACAGAACTAACCAAAGACGACCATGGGAAATATCACTGCCAGCCGCACCCAACTCAAACCAGATCCTAAATGCGATTCTTTGTTGGCCAGCAAATTTATCAACTGCATGATGTGGGACGGAAAAAAGACCACCGCTCAAGGCGTGTTCTACAACGCCCTTGATGAAATCAAAAAGCGGGTTCCCAACCAAGAGCCAATCGAAGTTTTCACTCAAGCGATCGAAAACGTAAAGCCACACATCGAAGTCCGCTCGAAACGAGTCGGTGGTGCATCGTACCAAGTCCCCATGCAAGTTAGTCGCGCTCGTCAGCAGTCGTTAGCGATTCGCTGGATTTTGACCGCAATTCGCGATAAGAAAGGCCGCCCAACTCATCTCCGCCTGGCCGATGAGATCGTCGCCGCTTACAACCGCGAAGGTGCTGCCGTCACTAAACGGGAAAACACTCACCGTATGGCCGAAGCAAACAAAGCCTTCGCCCACTTCGCTTGGTAGTTGCGAACATTTACAATCACCGCTTTGTCAGATAGCCTCCGACAAAGCGGTTTTTTTTTGCGCCGACCTCTCAGTCAAGGACAAGCCCGACGCGCAAGCGAGGCGACGTTTTCCTTTAACTTGAGGGTAACCGTTCACGGATTGTAGCCGGACTCGTGAGAGTTCGGAAATTCTACAAACAGATAAAACCGAAGTCTCACGACTTCGGCTACGAACCATGTCGA
>JBGSKR010000275.1:0-5662 GCA_041741135.1 Mariniblastus sp. | reverse complement strand
GCAGAGCCTTTTAGCAGCAATCGTCGAGACAAAGTTGATTTGGACTCCTGAGAACCGAGGTTGGGATTGCTCATTTGTATTTCCTTGTTGCTTTCAATAACAATGGCGCCCCGCCGAATCGTTGGCTTGCAACGAAACAAGTCTATTTCAAAAATTCTACCGGGAACGGGTATTAGATGCTCGAAGAAGTCGGTAGTTCCGACAACTTTTCCAAATTTCAAATAAAATCAATCTTTAATCATTCCTTCGATGGTGGCTGGATCATGTGAACATCGCGTTGGGGGAACGGAACCACGATTTTTTCCCGAATGAAGGCTTCGTTGATCGCCGAATTTAATGCGTGTACGATCCCTATTCGTTTCTCGATGGTGGTAACACAGCATCGCAAACGAAAGTTTAACGAACTATCACCAAATTCCTCAAAGCACACCAGCGGTAAGGGGTCATTAAGCACATCCGGATTGGCAGCGGCAACTTCTTCGAGAATTCTTTTTACTTTTGCAACGTCCGTTCCGTAAGCCACACCAACGGTCAGCGAAACGCGATTGATAACACTGGTCAAAGTCCAGTTCATGATCTTTCCGGTTACCAAATCTTTGTTAGGAACGACCAGCTCCTGGTTGTCAAAATTAGTGACCGTCGTGGCTCTCATTTGAATCCTGGAAACAAATCCTGTGGTGCCATCAATCGTCACGATATCACCGACTCGGACTGGTCGCTCGAGCAAAATGATCAGTCCCGAAACGAAATTGGCCACGATTTCTTGCAAACCAAAACCCAAGCCGACCGAGATCGCCGCGACCAGCCAACTATAATTGGACCAGGGGATTTTCAAAAAGTTGAGAGCTAGGATGACTCCAGCCACCGTAATGATGTATCGAAAAATTGACGTAATCGCATAACGGGAACCTGAATCGAGCGGCAGCTTATTTAACAGCAGTAGTTCCAGCGTGCCGGGAATATTCCGCACGGCAAAGAATGTCAGTAAAAACAGTCCCAAAGAAAAAAACAAATCTCGCAACGTCACTGCTGCGGTTTCGCCTTTATCTCCAACAGCTACCTTCCACAACTCCCAGTTGTCTAGCATTTTCGTGGCGGGCAAAACGTCTTGCCAGATTTGCCACAAACACACCAACACGCCCACCAGAAAAATCACGCCAGTCAACTCTTTCGCTTGCCGACTGACGCTGTTGATGTCAGTGCCGACTTCGGTTTGCAATTCGATTTCCATATTTTCAGCAGACTTGGACGGCGATCCTTTAGCTTTGGCCTCCACCGCCAGTTTATGTTGCTTCTTCAGCTCCTCTCGCTGCAACATCAATTGTTCGTATCGCAGGCGACGACGACGAACCATCAACAATCGAAGTGCCATGTTGTAGAGCGTGACCACACCAATACTGACAAGTATCGTTTGAATGAGATTGACTCCCATTTGGTAGGTCGTGTAGTAGTACCCCGCAACTGCGAATACGATCAGTGCCATGTGACCGACTACAAAAATCGCAAATCGAACATATCGCAAACGAAAGAATTGCGAATCTCGATTGGCCTTGTCTTGGAACAGCGGCCCACCAGGACGAAGCACGCGGTAGAAAAATAACGTCGAAAGCCCGAGCAACAAGATTGCCGAAATTCGCCCGAGGGTATTATTCCAGTCGTCGTTTCCTAAATGTTGATAAGTCACCGTGATGAGCAACAACGGTGCGCCAACGAGTGTCAGCCAGCGAACATTTTTTTTTATCGAGAGTCGAGCCGATTCTGCCCAGTCGAAATGAGCGTCGGCTAAACCATCATTGCGACACACATGACGAAAAAACTCAAGGGGCATCAGCACCAGTCCGACGGTAATTAACCCCGTTCCCAGAGCACTCGAAAACTGCGCGGCCAAACTGTCGGCGCGTAATAGCCATCCCGCAGACATGATGACACCGGGCCAGAAAAAAGACAACAAGATCGTTTCTAAGAACGAAGTCGCTGTGGGAGCCATTTCGCGGCAACTTCGTTTCTCAGCGATCTTCGCAGATCTGCGAATATTATTTTTCAAGCGTCCATGAAACGCGAACATCAGCAACAGGCCAAAGGCAATCACCAGAAACGTTGACAGCCGATTTTGAATGCCACGGATAAACGACAATCCAACGTTTTTCCACGTGACAGGATCGCCCAAGGCACGACCAGCAGCAATTAAATGAGAAACCTCTAACGATGGCTTACTGCCGATCAAAGGCGCACTGCGGATCCAGAGAACATGTTCATCGATGTAAGTTGAATACTCGTCACACAGTGTCGCGAACCGTTTTTGTTCATGCAGCAAACCAAAAATGGCGTGAAAAGAATCGTTCTGCAATTCAGCCAAACGCACATAAGCATCCTTTTGCTGCTTCAACAGTTCGGTCGCGGGAGCAAGCAACTCCTCTCGCTGCTCGACACTTATTTCAGGCACGGACAACAAATCTCCCGCGACTTGTTCGGGATTCCTCAGACTTTCCACAAAGTCTTCGGACTTGAACGAATCGGCGCGAATGATGCTGACTTCTTCGTTCAGTTTCGGATCGATCGGCGGTCGATTCCTCAATCGCTCAACTTCATCTTTGGCTTGATGCAACATAATGCCAAGCGTTTCACTCAGTCCGATTGCCTCGACACGGCCCTTCGTTGTTTCAAAACGTTTCGCCAGATCAACGCGACGCTCTTCGGTTCGCTGCGTCGTTCTCGTGACCGATGCGATCCGTTTCGAAGCCGCTTCCAGTTGCTCGGCAAGTTCAAGATTCTTCTGGGCAACAGGTTTCAGTGGCGCTGCAGTGCGTTCTAGCAACTCGCGAGCAACGCGAATTCGTTTTTGAATTTCGGATTCACGTAAAGCAGCAATCCCGGCTTTAATCGTGGCTACTTCGGCCTCTAAACGTTTGGTCTTTTGTTGAGCTAATTGATCTTCCAGCGGAGGTAAATCGGCGGTCAGCGTATAAGCTTTCCTCTCCGCATTGATTGCATCGAGTTGCTGTTGCAGGCTCTGTTGTTCGGCGGCGAGCAGTGTCTTACGCGCATTCGTGAAAACCGCTGCTTCTCCAACCGGAACTTCGGCGGAAAGCTGTGCAGCGACTTCGGCAAGTCGCTTTTCCGCCTTGGAGACCAATTCCGGAATTTCAACCGAACGAGATTGACGGCGGGTCATCTCCGCTGATGTCGCCTTGGCTTTCTCTCTTGATTCGGCAAGTTCGACTTCCTTTTGTCGCAACATCTCCTGCAACTGAGCTTCGGTAAGTCGCGAGATCTCAAGCTTCGTATCCGCAGCGGATGGGTCGGCCAATAACTTTTTTGCGGCGGCAAGTCGTTCTGACGATTGTTCGGCGAGTTTATTAAATTGATTCAGCTCCGCCTGAGACAGCTCAGCCGACTCAAGGTGCTGTTTTGCTCTCTCAAATAACTGCTGAATTACCGCTCGCGCTGGCTCATCAAGTTCGGTAGCCGATTTTGCAGATTCGGCACGCTTGGAAATATCCTCCGCCGTCAACACTTTTGGTTTGGCTGTATCGTTTTCACTAGACTTGACGTCTTGCAGAAAAACACAACCGTTGACAAGATCGATACCGGTGGACTGCGAAACAAAAATCGCGAGTGAGACAACAAAAAGAAATCGGAAGGACATAGCGTCGCGTCGAGAAACAGTTGACGTTGACGGAAAACTATCGTTACTCTGTGCGACTGGTCACTTCGAGTAAGTGGTAGCCAAACTGCGTTTTAACTGGGCCCAAAACTTCGTTGACTTTGCCCGAAAAAACAACCTTATCAAACTCAGGAACCATTTGACCAGGCCCAAATTCTCCGAGGTCTCCTCCTTGAAGACCCGAAGGGCAACTAGAATGTTCCATGGCAGCTTGACTAAAGTCAGTTCCGTTCTGGATTTCATTCTTGATCGTTTCGCACTTTTCAAGTGACTCGACCAAAATGTGGCGTGCGGTTGCTTTAGGCATAATGCTCTCTCAAGTTCTAAAATACTTTCCCAAAAATGTATGTTAGCTGACTAATGCGTTTTTCACACGGGGGCTAAGGTTCCGGTTATTTCGGCATCGGAGCAGGCTCAATCGCGATGCCATGCAGCTTTAAGTCATCAAAATCTGCGGTGTCATCGAAACTGCCGACTCCGATTCGACCCCAGCCGAATGTCTTATCTTTGGCGGTCATCGCGGGAGTTTTCATGTCATCAAAATAGACGGCGATGTCGCCCAAGTCTGCGTTGCGAACAATTCGTACGCTATGCCACTGGTCATCCCAAGGCGTTCCCTTGGTGGTCGTTAAAGAAATCTTCGTGCGATCTGCTTGATTGACGATGAAGATTTGATTGGCATGCGGATCAGTACTCTTGCCCAAGTGCACATAGTAAAACTGATTTGGGTTTTGGTAACCAAAAAACAAACAGGCATCGCGATGGCCATAATCGGGATGTGTGCTGATCACTCTAACATCGAGTGTAAAATCACTCACGTTGACATCTTTCAGCATCGCAAGATGTAACGGCGAGCGATGTTTTGGCTTGAGGTTGCTTGCCTTTTGGTGCAAGCTAAGAACTTTCGAACCATCGCGTTCAGCGACCTTCCACCCATTGTCCATCAACTCCCAGCTCTCGATACCGGTTTCAAAATCGGTCGCATACACCAATGGATGCTCGGACTCTTTTTCGGAAAGTTTTTCCGACGCCTGCTCAGTGGCTGGAGTCGCCGTGGCCGCAACTCCATCCTGCACTGTTTCAGTTTGGCTGAGGACAGAGGACGAGTTTCCATGCAAACAGGCTGCGGCAGCAAACACGCACGCCCACATCCGTGATTTGAATTGAGTTATCATGTCGTATCTCTTTCTGCAAGCTTCAAACAAACCCGCTGATGGTCACATTGAGAACTAATCGATGAAAGCGTCACTTGAATCAGACTATGGTACCCTCGATCCGCAGAAAATTGTAGACACGATCGAAAGACTAAAACAGCGGATTGGCGAGCGTTTTCCTGAGTCGGGGCTCGTGAAGGTCTGTCAGCAACTGGAATTGGTGGGCGAAAATATGGTGAAGCGAGCCGAATGGATCGGACGTCCGGTTTTTTGGCTGAGGGCACTCAACGTCGGTCTTTGTTTTTTGATTGCGTCGTTGTCTTTGGTTCCGCTCTATTTCTATTTCATTTCACCCGACAAGAAACCGCTGTCCGAAATCGCAGGCAATCCCGTCGACTTAATTACGCTTTCGGAGGCGGCCATCAACGATTTGGTTTTTATCGGGATCGCAATTTTCTTTTGCTTGAGTATCGAAAGGCGGTACAAGCGACAACGTGCCTTGAAAGCCATTCACGAACTTCGAGCAATTGCACACGTTATCGACATGCACCAGCTAACCAAAGATCCGCACCGCATTTCCGTCAACGCTGTCTTCGATTCAACAAAGCTATCGCCGAAGTTAACAATGACACCGTTTTTGCTAAGACGATATTTAGACTATTGCAGTGAAATGCTCTCGCTGGTTGGAAAAATTGCGGCCGTCTACGTGCAGAATTTCGACGACAGCACGGCACTCGCTTCCGTATCTGAACTCGAAACATTGACAACCGGACTATCCAACAAGATTTGGCAGAAGATTGCTATTCTCAATATGGTCGACCAAGAAACACCCGCACCCAGAATT
>JBGSKR010000274.1:0-2803 GCA_041741135.1 Mariniblastus sp. | reverse complement strand
AATTGACGGCATCCGACTAACGCCCAGTATTTGTTTTGAAACGACCATTCCCCATTTGGTACGTCGTCAAATCCATGAGCTCGAATCTGCGGGCGTTGAACCCGATGCGATTGTTAATCTCACCAACGACGGCTGGTTTTTTGGAACCAGTTGCCTCGATTTTCATCTCGCGTGTAATGTTTTTCGTGCTGTGGAAAACCGAAAACCGAATCTGGTTTGCGCGAACACAGGACTGTCCGCCGAAATTGACGCCGCCGGTCGCCTTTTACAAATCGGCCCACGTCGTGAAACCGCGATCATTTTGGTCGAGCTCGAACGTGAGCGGACGGACAGCCCCTACCGGAAAATCGGTGACTTCATCCCGATGTTGTTCGGCACGATTTGCGTCATCGTTTTTATTTGGAATCGTGTTCGGTAACTCAAAATCGAAGTTACATAGACTTCTAGACTGTGCGTTGTCCAAACTGGTGCAACCACACAAGTTTTTGACAAAAAAATGGGGGACAAAAAAATAACGAGACGAAATTCTTCTCATGAATGATTTAAAGCGGTCGAATATTCAAGTTTTTACTATATCTATGTTTAATAGGCTAATGTTTCGGAACGGAAATTGATTGACTTGAAGTTGTAGGTTTTTTTGTCTTAAATTTTTTTGTCCAAATTCTTTCTGTTATTAATGGCTAATGGTCGAACCAAAATGCTCCACCTACAGAATCAACCGCCGGCCTGATCCGATCGAAACTTCTCTTCAAGCTGGCGAATCTCGTACTCGAAACCGCCAGACAGGATCGGAAATCGACACCAAGTCTTCGGGTCAAGGCTTTCATCATCAAGATGAAACGAGGGAGCGTACCGTTCTCGTTTCCACTGATTGCGACACCACAACCGGAAGAAACGAATCGTCCAAGTATACAATTCGTGATCCGAATACTGATCGAACATCGTTTGTAAGTTTTCGAAAACATGTACCGGCATCATCTTATCGCGAATGGCCAATAGCTCGATCTGATCGAGTACTGGATATGGCATCAAGTCGCCTTCATCGGTTTGTTCGTTTTCCGGCGGTCGCAATTCGGCCGTCGGCTGTTGTTGGTTGACACTTGCCAGTTCGGGCAGCGGAGCCAAATTCCATGGGCCAGTCGTTTCGATCCACTTCAGCCATTCTCGTAAAAACGCTTTATCGATTCCCGTAATCGGACTGAGGCCACCCGAAGTGTCGCCATCCATCGTCGCGTAACCCACTGCGGCTTCGCTGCGATTGCTGGTCGAAAGCAACAACGCATGATTCAAATTGGCCAGCATCCACACACTCGGCGATCGCACACGGGCCTGAATATTCTGCAACGTAATGTCGTGCTTTTCCCAAGTTAGCGGTTCGCCGATTGCCTCGCTGACGATCCGTTGATAACCTTCGACCAGCGAATCCACGTCGAATTCGTAGTGCGTTGCGTGTACCGCTTCCGCCACTTCCGCAGCGGCACGACGAGTCACGGAGCCACTGTTTTTCGTCGACTGATAGACGGTGGTTAGCAATCGCGTTGCCAGTGCTGGCAAATCAGCGATCGCTTTCCGATCCAGCCATTTCGCACCAGCGTCCAAGCGATTCAGTATCGCTGGCAATCCAATCTCGCGCTCAGCGATTTGTAGCATCATCCACACCAACACCACCACACTAGCCGAGTCGCACCCACCACTGAGCGAAACCACAAATCCACGAGAATGACTTTTGCGTAGGTAATCGAACAACCCCAACGAAACCGCTCGCGTGAATTCTTCTTGTTTGACATCACTGCCACTGGCCCAAGGATCCATCTGCTGTTCACTGCGCTGTAATCCCTGCTCAGGAAACTGAAACGGGACTTCAATCACGTCGTCTTCATGGCCATCGACTTCCGGTTGGAAGCTGCCCATTCTCGCCCGCGACATCCGAGTCGAATCAACATTCACGACGGCTGCTGTAATTCCGTAGTTCGCATAAGAAAATCGTTTGCCCAGCGCCACCATTTGACCGCCAACCGCAATCATCGCATCGCCATCAAAAATCGCTCGGCCCGATTCATTTCCCAGCAGATTCGAATATACATAAGTCACATGAAACGCGCGACTGCCTTCCAGCACAAACCGTTGGCGAACCGCATGCTTTCCAAACGCAAAATGACTGGCACTGGGATTCAAAATCAAATCTACGCCTTTGGAAGCCAACTCGCCACCAGGCCGGATGCCCACCCAAGCGTCTTCGCAAATCTCGAAACCGATGCGAATGCCTCCAACGTCGAACAACACGTTGCCAATCGGATACTCGACTCCTTCGATTTCGATTTCGCCCACCACTCCCGACGGCCAAGCCTTAAACCAGCGCGGTTCGTAATGAATTCCATCCCCGGCAAGATGTTGTTTGGCAGCGAAACCGATGATCTGACCATCGACCAACAACGCGGCGGTATTAAATATTCCACCAGCGTATAAAACGGGCAGCCCAACCGAGACGATCATGCCCGACGTTTCCGGAACGATTGACTTGAGCATTTCCCAAGCCGTCTCTCGCAACCCCGATGCGTGAAATGCATCTTCACAACCGTAACCCGAGATGCACAATTCCGGCAAGCACAAGACGCTTACGTTCTGCTTTCGCGCGGCACCGATGGCCGCGATGATATTGTCGCGATTGGCAATCCAATCGAGTGGCGTTTGATTTAGCACACCAGCGGCGACTTTGATTAGTTTCATTTAGTTATCTGAAAGTTATCGGCAAGGAAAGGATTGGGAAAAGTTCGGTTGGTTGTTTGAAGATGAAAGAAGGTTT
>JBGSKR010000273.1:0-1737 GCA_041741135.1 Mariniblastus sp. | reverse complement strand
CGCTGGTTGAAGTGAATTCAACGGGAAATTTCCGAGCGGACTCGATCAACATGTTTGCTGATTCGAAATCGTTGTAGTAGATGAGTGTTTTCGATTGGCTGAGCAGAAACTCGGCAGCCGCAGCGTTGAAGCTGGGGTGCTTGTTTTCTGCCAGCTTGGTCAATTCGTTTTGACGCGCGACCAAGGCATCGATGTTGGCCGGCGAATCGCCGATTGCCTGAAAATCGATGTTGGTTTGCCGAGCCGCGCCAGCGAAATTGGCGGCTGATTCGACATCACCAATTGCAATGGCTTGTCGAGCCTTGAGTAGCGCGTTTTGGGCGACTACCAGTTTGTTCACATCTTGTCTGGCGGGCGATTGACCTGCCGGAGCCGTTGTGAGGGATGAGCTGCCAGCCGCAAACGAGTTATCGTCGTTTCGGGGCGGGGCGGATTGAATCGGACGACTCCAAGCCAACGATGGCAATTGGACGGTCAGGGTCAGGACGATGGCAGTAGCCAGTAGTCGCTGAAGGCGGACGGAGATGATCACGCAACTCTCCTTGTGTTGTGAACTCATTGGGAACAGTGCAAATTTGACTCGCTGTTTCCATCTCCGAAATCCATTTCAGAGCTGCCCGACGACGGCAAGAACGGGTACTATCTGTGGATAGAACCGACTCCTTACGCATCGCTACGAGGGCTTGAACAGCGCACGATTTTTTCAGGAGGTTTAATTACCTGTCTGAGTGGGCAGCGTCAACGGCAATCGGAAAAAAAACAGAAATAGGTGGGTTGCTGTCTGATAGCGGTGAAATGCTGCTGGTTGAAGTGTCTGCCAGCGCTTAAGATGTTGGTGACATCGTCAGCGGTCGCCAGCGATCCCCTGCTGAGACGAAACGACAGTTGACGGCGGACAGAGAATGATTTTTCGCAAAGGCATCACTTTATGAGAAATACAACCAAAACTATGGGTGAGGAATCAAAAATCGACCGATTGCAGATCGCTAAAAGCTGGCTGCCGCGTTACACCGGGATGCCCTTAAGTGAATTTGGCGACTATATCCTGCTGACTAATTTTGACTACTACGTCCAACATTTCGCCGAGAAGTTTGGTTGTGAAGTTTATGGTGAGGGCAAGCCAATGCAGGCGTCCACCAATTCCGCCGGACTAACTATCATTAATTTTGGAATCGGTTCCGCTAATGCTGCCACGATCATGGATTTGCTTAGCGCTAGAAAGCCACGCGGAGTTTTGTTTCTCGGAAAATGCGGCGGCCTGAAAGACTCGACCGAGATCGGCCACTTTATTCTGCCGATCGCAGCCATTCGAGGTGAAGGAACCAGCCTCGATTATTTCCCAGCCGAGGTTCCGGCGTTGCCTTCGTTTAAACTGCACAAATTCGTATCGGAATCGTTGGTACAACGCAAACTGGATTATCGAACCGGCGTGATCTACACCACGAACCGGCGGCTATGGGAACACGACGCTGAGTTTCGACTCAAACTGCAGAAGATGACTTGTATCGGTATCGATATGGAAACCGCAACGCTGTTCATTGTCGGCCACTACAATGAAATTTCTCGCGGGGCGTTGTTGTTGGTTTCGGACGTTCCCATGACTCCCGAAGGTGTGAAGACCCAAGAATCCGATGACCACGTGACCAAGAACTGGGTCGATACGCATTTGGAGATTGGCATCGAAGCGATGACTCATATTGGCGAGCAAGGCGAACCGATCCGCCACTTTAGATATTA
>JBGSKR010000272.1:0-1590 GCA_041741135.1 Mariniblastus sp. | reverse complement strand
CTACTGCATAACGGTAGCGAATTCTCCATCCTCCCCAAACCCGGTAGCTCGACTCTCAGAGTCGAGTCCTGCAGCGGGCGGTGCGTCTAGGAAATGCCTCGCCGATGCCGAGCTCGATCAACAAAACGACTTGCGAAACTCAAGTACTTCTGGCAACCGATAGATCCATCTTTGTGGGTATTGACTGAATCCAGTACGATTCGGGCCGCCGTTTGCCATAGTGAGCGATCCTCGGTGGACTCTTCGGCCGCCAGATTCAATGCGACAAAAATCTGCGATTCGCGTTCCGTTTGTGGTTCGCTGTTGCGAATAAAACACGCAAGCGCCCTTCCAACATCGTCATCATCGATCGCACGGTTTTGCTGGTACACGTGCTGAATCGCCTTCTCGACGGCCAATAGAATAAGCGCGTGCGACATTGTAAATCGTTCACGCTCGCGAGCTTTGACCTGCAACGATACGATTTCTACGCTCGGTGTGGGCCGTCGATCGCGTCGTTTTGCGGCCAACTTGAGTTGTTTGAGTTGCTTTGCATTCAACGCCATCACATCCTCCCTGACAGATAGTTTTAAGTTAATTGCCTCACATTCACGACAGCTTAGGATAAGCCAAGGCAGCGTTTTTTCAAAGTCCGAAACCTGGCGCTGTCCAGCTAAGGTCTGCTTTCCCAGGACTCCGATCCAATGGACAACAGATACAACTATTGCTTCAGCACCTGAAAGCGGATGTGGCTCGGGTGGGCGGCGTCTCGGAAAATCGAGTGCCGCGATTCTACAAAGTCTTCCGCGCTAGCATCAAAGATATTGGGCATGAATTTTTGCGGATTGCGATCGATGAATGGGAACCAAGTGCTTTGAATCTGCACCATGATGCGATGCCCACGTTTGAAATTATGCAAGACGTCGTGCAATTCAAATTCAACGTTTTCAGGCTTGTCGGGTGTCAGGGGAATCGGCTGCTCGAAACCATTGCGAAATCGCAAACGCATCACTTGCGCGCGAACCAACTGTTGTCTTCCGCTTTGGAAGTCTTCGCTTGGTGTGCGACCGCCGTCTTCCAATCGCCCCGGGAACTCGTCGATAACCTTGACGACCAAGTCTGCGTCCGAACCGGTGGTGCTGAACCACAGGTTGGCCATAAGTGGCCCGGCGATGGTTACGTCTGATTCCAGGATATCGCTTCGGTAGACCAGTACATCGGGTCTCCGTGCCGCGAAGCGTTGGTCTTCGGCCATGTAGTCTCGGGCCCAGCGACTAGTAATTTCCGTCGTATATGGCACGGGCTTGCGAGGATCACTGATAAACGAATCACTGGCTGGAACATCGCGAGCAGTTACTGTAATTTGCGGCGGTGATGGTGCTTCTGCTTGCGACTGCGTTTGCGATTGTGACCAAACGAGCTGTTCATCGGGTGCCAAGAATAGCGACCTATCTTCGACCTCCCGAGGCGGCCAGGCGGAAAACTTGCGCCATCGATTGGCACCTGTTTCGAATACGGTTGCTTCAGCAAGTGAGGGGGCTAGTGCGTCTTTCAGATGGTGCTCAAAGAAAGGGAACTCCACTTGTTCGCGATACCACTTGGCAGTCGCCC
>JBGSKR010000271.1:0-6192 GCA_041741135.1 Mariniblastus sp. | reverse complement strand
AGCTACTACGGAATGCGGGCGCTGCTGGTGCTGTTTCTGGTCAGCGAGCTAGCCGGCGGTGGTTGGGGTTGGTCGCGAGAAAGCGCGTTACAGTTGTACGCGATCTATACGGGCTTGGTTTATCTGACTCCGATCTTGGGTGGCATCGCGGCGGATAAATTGCTGGGTTATCGCGGGGCGGTATTGCTAGGGGCGTTTCTGATGACCTTGGGTCATGCGTCAATGGCCTTGGAGACGCCGGCCACCTTTTACGCCGGTTTACTATTTCTGATTTTTGGAAACGGATTCTTCAAGCCCAACATTTCGTCGATCGTTGGCCAGCTTTATGAAAATGAAGGCTCTCGAAAAGACGCAGCATACACAATTTTTTACATGGGCATTAACGCGGGTGCGTTTCTCGGAATTTTGCTGTGTGGCTACATTGGCGAAAAAGTCGGTTGGAGTTATGGGTTTGGATTGGCTGGAATATTCATGTTCCTCGGCATGATCATGTTTTGGCTTGGCGCTTCTATATTTGGGGAGCTTGGCAAGCGTGATCTAACCAAAATCAAGATTGAAGCCGAAGGTGAGGTTCCGCTTAGCGGTGTCGCCGTCAACAAAGAAATGGAAGGCCAACCAAGTTCCAATGTGATCAAAGACCGCTTGATTGTGATCGGCATCCTTTCTTTCTTCACGATCTTCTTTTGGATGGCGTTTGAGCAGGCCGGCGGATCGATGACCATTTTCGCAAAAGATTACACGGGGCGAATTTTAACGGGGCAGGCGGCGAGTACTTTTTTCTGGATCAACACGGCGCTCACATTGGTTCCGTTAGCCATTGTTACTTTTGTGTTGATACGATTGGTGATGAAGACTTATGGTCGGATTCCGTTGTCAAATCTGTCGATCGGACTTAGCTTTGTCATCATCTGGGTGATCGCGATCTGGATGATCAACAAAGAATACAATATGCACGCTTACGAAGTTAAATTTGCGACCGCGGAATCGGACAAGGAATCGACACGAACCATTTTATGGGATAGCCCTTTGACCGATGGCCAACAAATTTTTCTGATTGATCTGGAAAGCAAAAAAGGCGCGGGCATGCTCAAGATCATTGAAGCCAATGAGGCAGACAAATTCGAGAACAAGTTTCAAGCAACGGTCGTTCAAACGAAGGCAAATGAAACAGAAGTTCCCGCATCTTGGTTCGGCATCCTCAACTCATTTTTCATCATTGCATTCGCGCCGTTGTTCAGTCGGGTTTGGGAAAGCCGTTTTAATCCGTCGGCGCCTGTTAAGTTTGGACTAGGCTTGATCCTATTGGGTCTCGGGTTCGGTGTGTTGGCTTGGGGGAGTCTGGGTATTAAGCAGGGTTCGGCAACTGCCTCAGTGAGTATGTGGTGGCTGATTCTCGCTTATCTGTTCCACACCTTGGGCGAGCTATGCGTCTCACCAGTAGGTTTGTCTTATGTCAGCAAATTGTCACCGACGAAATTGGTTGGGCTGATGTTTGGCGTCTGGTTTGGTGCAACTGCGATCGCAAATTACCTGGCCGGTTGGACGGGCAGTTACATCGACAAAATTTCGGAACATTACGGGCTCACGACCTTTTTCCTAATTTATACGATCATCCCAATCTTGGCGGGATTGGTCATGTGGATGCTAACAGGCATGCTGAAGCGAAGAATGCACGGCATTACTTAGGCTTGGTGCAGAAGGTAAGAAAATAGGTAACCGTTCACGGATTGTAGCCGGACTCGTGAGAGTTCGGAAATTTACCAAACAGATAATACCGTAGTCTCACGACTTCGGCTACGAACCATGTCGATATGCGACATTTTTCAAAATCACCGTGAACGGTTACGAAACTAGATAACCGTTCACGCATCGGACATTCGCTTGAACGCGAACGGTTACTTTGGCTTTCCGTTTTCATCAATAAGCAAAACGATAGTAGCCACTCTACCCAAAAAAGATCACTACCGTTTTTCAATCGGCTGTAGTTCGCGTTTGGTGTGACCGGTATAAATCTGGCGCGGACGGCAAATTTTCTTCGTCGGCGATTCGTGCATTTCTTTCCAGTGGGCAATCCAACCTGGTAAACGTCCAATCGCAAACAGCACCGTAAACATTTCGACGGGAATTCCCATCGCCCGGTAAATCACACCCGAATAGAAATCGACATTCGGATAAAGCCGACGCTTGACGAAATACTCGTCTTCGAGAGCGGCTTTTTCCAGTCGTTGGGCGATATCGAATAACGGATCTTCCAGTTTTAATTTGGCCAGCAACTGGTCGCAAGCTCTTTTGATGATCGTGGCCCGAGGATCGAAGTTCTTGTAGACTCGGTGGCCGAAGCCCATCAAGCGGAACCCGTGCTCTTTGTTTTTGGCCATCGCCACATACCGATCGACGTCCCCACCCTCTTCGCGGATATGGTTCAACATGTCCACCACGGCTTCGTTAGCTCCCCCATGCAGCGGTCCCCATAATGCACTGATGCCTGCGGAAATCGAGGCAAACAAATTCGCGTCTGCGGAACCCACCATTCGCACGGTCGAAGTGCTGCAATTCTGTTCGTGGTCAGCGTGAACAATCAGCAGCATGTTGAGAGCCTGGACGAAAGTTGGATCGGCGACATAGGGTTCGCACGGCACCGAAAACATCATCTGCAAAAAATTTTCGCAATAGGAAAGATCGTTTTGCGGATAAACAAACGGTTGCCCTGTCGATTTGTTGTGACTGTAGGCGGCGATGGTGGGAAGCTTTGCCAACAAACGCCGGATCGAAATTTCGACTTGCTCGGGATCATGCGGGTCCAACGAGTCTTGATAGAAAGTTGACATCGCTCCGACCACGCTGGAGAGGATTGCCATCGGGTGCGCGTCGCGTGGAAAGCCATTGTAGAACGATCGCATGTCTTCGTGCAGCATGGTATGACGGCGGACACTAGCGCGAAATTTCTCGAATTCCTCGACGGTCGGCAGTTCACCGTAAATTAGCAGATAGGTGACTTCCAAAAAATCACAGTGGGCGGCCAGCTCTTCGACCGGATAACCGCGGTAGTGCAAGATGCCTTTTTCGCCATCGAGAAACGTGATCGCCGAGGTTGTCGCTCCCGTGTTGACGTAGCCTTCATCGAGCGTAATCATCCCCGTGTGTTTTCGCAGGGCAGAGATGTCGATGGCGAATTCGTGCTCCGTTCCTTCGATGACCGGTAAAGAAAGTTCCTGACCTGCCACGCTTAGCTTTGCCTGTTCCGCCATTGGTTTGTTTCCTGTTACTGCACTGACCACGAAGTTCCTCCGAATACTAAAAACGGGACTTCATCAAAAATATTGTTGATTGTTCAGCGGTCAGTCTAACCGGTTTTGCGCGGATGTGAAACTCGGGGTATTAAGAGAAGTTGCCTGGACTTTCAGCATCTGAAAAAGTCGTTTGTGCCCACAGAAAACTTTCTCGTAAAGTCTGAAAGCGGAACCGTCGCACAGTGTGCTGCAAAGACGGAGCGTTGCAAGAAGTGAGAAATGACCGCAGGCTGGAAGCTTCTCCCACATTCTGAGTGCAGTCAAAATCAAAGTGCTCACAGCCAGGAAGTTTAGGCCAACGGCTCAGAGGCTGGAAGCCTCTGCCTCGACTACACCGACATCTCAACCTCGTCTTAAGGCAATTCAGACCCGTCAACGAAATACTCAACCCGAATTTCTTGACGGAGTTTTTGCAGATGTTCTTTGAAGGCCGCATCGCGTTTTTGATCGAGCAAGTCCTCCTTAATTTCGCCTTGAGCTTCTAAAAAAGATTTATGGGTGGCCTCGGTTCGCTCTTGGACTCGGATAATATGAAATCCATCGCGTGTCTCGATCAAGTCACTTAGTTCACCAATCGGCAAACTGAAGATCGCTTCATCCAGCTCTTTCAACGCCAAAGCATTTTTGGTGGTCCAATCATGTTGCCCGCCGTTCGCGGCATTGAAACCGTGCGAGCTTTTCTTGGCCACCGCCGAAAAGTTTGCGCCGTAAACAATTTGATTTCCTAGCTCAGCAAGCTGAGCTTTGGCAGCCGTACGCGACTCGCAGCGATCAAAGCGAATCATGACCTGCTCCCAACGCGCTTTCGCCGGCACAGCATAAGTTTCAATTCGCCGTTGGTATTCTTGCAACATCGCTTGATGAGAAACTTCCTTGTCAACGTTTAATTGCTGACTGAGAAAATACTTGGTCAACTGGTCCTGGCTCCACGACAAGCGAAACTTACGTAGACTCGAACCTTGAGCGCGAAGGTGAGCATCAAACTCGGCAGTCGTTTTCAGATTGGAAGCTTCCATCATCTTGGGCATCGCGTTCTCATCGAACTCTTTGGCAGCCTGCTCAAGAATTTGCTTGATGTCGGCCTTCTCCGGCAATTGTTGAATCATGCCCACATACAGCATTTTTGAATCGACAAACTTCGGTAACAACTTCGCCAACATTTTCTCGCCTTCAGCATCCTTGATTGCCTGTGGTGCAGTCGGCATAAATTTCTCGATCAGTTGATTGACTTCGAGCATCATGTCTCCCACGAAAATGGGTTCGTTGCCGACCATCGCCAACAATCGAGTCGGCTCGAACGCTTTGAAGTCAGATTTTTTACCAGTGGCTGCCGTGGTGTTTACCACATGCGAGGAAAATGGATTGGTCGAAGATGAATCATTTGTCAACAAGTTTGTGGAAATTGGCTTCGTGGCAACCGGTTTCGGAGTGGCCATGATTGGATCTATTTCCGCGACGTTCGACCCGTTTGTCAAAGTCTCGACGGTCGGCGTGAAAACCTGCTCCTCGCGACGTACACTGCTGAAAGCATTGCTGGACTTCGATTCTGTTAGACTTGATTGTGCTTCCAATGCTGGTGACTCAAACGATGCAGTTGGTTTCGGTCGCACCGTAGTCAACAGCTTGTTCGGATTTCCCGGCAAGCCAGATAGTTCAGCAGTGAACTCGCCGCCCGAGAACTCGTTCTTCTGCTTTGAGGAAGCGGACGCTGGCGATTCGAATTCATCGAAAGCATCGAGTTTCGATTCGACGCGGTTGCCAGCCGATGGCGTGAACGATGTAAAATCGGGCGATGTGGGTGACGATGCAGAACGTACGTTTTCTTGAATGATCGATTGAATCTTGTCGGGCGAGGTCGCCACTGGCGGGCGAGAAAAACCTGACGAGTTTTCCGCCGATGCAATCGCAGTTTTCGATTTCAGCGTGTTGGCTGCCACTCTCGGCGTTGAACCTGCGTCAACGGGTGTGCGTGGTGCCACCCACAGACTACTCGATATATTTGCGTTTTCATTCTTCAGCGCTTGAACCGTTTTTGTGGTGTCAACTGCAGGAGGCTGCCAGTTCGCCAAGCGCGATTCGTTCTGTTTCGTCGCCGATGAGTAGTCGCTGTCTTGCGACAAATCGAAATCGAAATCCTGATTCGGTTGTATTGGTCTCGCGATCCTGCTGGAGACTGGAGCAACTGGCGATTCGGATACGTTCTTTGAATTGAAGTAGGGATCAAACGTCGCTGTTTTTTGGCCCGATTGAAAGCACGTCGCGGCAAACGAAATCGAAGTAAATTTGGCAACCAAGCACATCGCCATCAGCACTCGATAACTTGATCGTTGATGTTTCATCGGTTGCGTTGATTAATCAGATTGAAAAAGAATAAACGAACTTCGTCGGCCCCGTCTGAATGACTAAGTTTCGAAGGTTCCGTTTCCGAGATTCCTGTCACAGAGAATTGACAGATTAAGCCGACACTTGCAAGAGAGATTTAACTAGTGCCAGCAGTTTTTCGGGTGTGAAGTTCGTTGACTTGAGCGTCACCATCGCGGTGTGGTCGTCAATCATTCGGATCATCGGGCGAGACTTGGTAAGCTGGCTAAATCGACCGCGATCTTGAAACTTCATTACCAGAAATTTGTCCTGAAAGAAAATCGAATTGATCTGCCAAGTCGCGGCCTCCAGTTTTAATTCCGAAAGCGATAGCAGTCGATTGACAGCGGCAGGCAGCTTTCCAAACCGGTCTCGCAGTTCATCTCGCAACTCCGCCACTTGTTCGAAGGATTCCAGCCGCGTCAGTCGTCGATAAAGATCAATTTTCTGGCGTCGATCAACGACGTACTCGTCTGGAATATAAGCTGACAACGGAAGATCGACTTCGACGTGAATCGAAAGTTTCGCTGGTTTGTGTTTC
>JBGSKR010000270.1:0-9678 GCA_041741135.1 Mariniblastus sp. | reverse complement strand
ACAGCGACGGCAACTGCGGCAGGTGAATTGCCCCAAATCACGATTTACGTCCAGACTGGCGCAGCGAATGATCCCAGCCAAATCATTTTCGGTGGTGGGTCTTTGATCGTCAGTGGAACTTCCACCGTCGGGGAGACAAATTTCGGAGTTGTCAACGATTCGCAGACGACTGCGTTCTTTGGTATCGATACCAATGCCGACGGAGTCATCGATCTCGTTCTTCCAGGTACGACGGAAACTGTGCGAGCAAGTGGAGGTTCTGCCCAGCAGTTCATTCAAGGGCAATATGGAAGTCCTGGAGAGGCGGGTTATCGGTTGGCTTTTGTGTGGGATTCGCAGCGCCGATTTCAACCCGGATTTATTGAAACACACGAGATTCCCAATCTGTACACCAGCAATTCAACTGCTGATTCGGAGCTTTTTGATGTGACGATTTCCAATCAAGATGCGGTCGTTGTCCCAATCGAAATTGCGGGGGCAGCCTTTACCTTTGAAACCGAGTTGGTGGAAAGTCAGTTTCTTGATGGCGGCGTGTTTAATTTCAACACCGTGTTTGTGAAGCAGGACCCCTTTACGCAAAACGCGATTAATGTTCGTTTCGGCGATCTTCGCGTGTTCACCACGATCGAAGTTCGTAACGACCAAGACATCAATCTTTTCGTAGGTCCGTTGGGCCTTTTGGACAATTCTTTGAATTCGGCGACATTTGTTCTTGAAGCGGCTTTGGAAACGACGAGTTTTCAGGCGATGCAACCAAATCAGGTTTTTTTCATCAACACCATTTTGCCAGAGCCGGAAACCGTCGAACCCCCTCGACAGATTCCTTTCATCCCAGTGTTTGAAGAGCGAGAATATCGACGTCTCGATGATCCAGGAACGTTGAGCTATGTCGCGGTGAAGATTGGTCTTCTCGATGAAGATGACGATAGTGACCCTGCTGAGTTTATTATCGAGATTGACGGCGAGTTGATTTTAAAAGACCCAACAGCCGACTACCGACCGCTTGATGAAGATGCTAAACCCGAAACACTGGATGCCAACAAAAACGAGATTGCCGCCATCATCGAGCAAATCGAAGCAGACCCCAATGCCGAAGCCGGCTTGTGGTACAAGATTTTCATCGATTACGAAGACGGTTCAGGCAAAAAAGATAAGGTCTTATTCTATCATTTCAAAACGGGTGAGCGTCCTAGCGAAGAACTTGGGCCTGCTTCCGATTTCGAGGATAGTACAGCAAACAGTGCGAAGACCGACGCATCTTCAATTGACTTAGAAGCGGAACTCGAGCTGAAAGACAGCAAACAGCCGAATTCGCGACCGGAGTCACCGACCGATCCCGATGACTCTGAGTTGCCGGCCGATACCAACAACGAAACGGGCGCGTTGTTACCCGCTCACAGTCCGCGCATCGAAACTACTTCGGATTCATTGGCAGCAACGTCTCGTTTAGGTCTTAGTGCCGGAACATTGCTACTGGTTTCGATGGCCGCCAAACGAAATCAACAGTCGGTAGGCCGTCCACATGCGCCGTCTCAGCAGGCGGACTCCGAGATTCAGGCCGATTGGGGTTTCAGCCGTTTTGATCGCCTGAAGCGACGAGTGGCAGCCTTGATGGGGCGAGAATAATTCGTCATGAGCAATCCAAACTAAGCAGTTCAGCAATTTTTTTTGGTCTGCCTTTCCAAACCATAATTTTAGTAACCAACCATTTCAAGTTTTATCAGAAGCTTTCTGACGATCGAGAACGACCATGTCCAAATTTAAATGTAACCATTGTGGTAAAGAATCAGACCTCGTAGCAGGAGCTTCTGCTTGCCCGTTTTGTCAAGCCGATTTCAGTCAAGACGATTTGACGACGATGGTTGAATCCGCCGATATGGCAGCGACCTTGGAAACCTCGATTCCCAAGGCGACGTTGCAACCCACGCCGAAACAAGGTGCTCAAACTGACAAAGATCACGAGGCGTCGGCGGCGGTCGATGCGACAGCAAAGGTTCAAATTTCAATCGGCAACAGTAGTAAAACAGCGATGGCCGGCGACTTGGGGTATTCGAACTCGCCCGTTTTCATGCGCACATTGGACAAATCGCCCACCACCCCTGATCGTCGGATGGGTAGTGCCGCGCGCAATAGTGCTGGACGGAGCAGTGCGATTCCCGCGCGAACCGTTGGCGATGAGAAATCGGGCGATGAGTTGCGGGACTATCGACTTGAGCAAACCATCGGACAGGGTTCATTCGGAACGGTGTACCGCGCTTTGCAAGTTCCGCTGGATCGCCACGTCGCTTTGAAATTGCTCAAACCGCTGCCGCTGCCAGCTAACACGGAGGGCGACCAATCCAAGGTTGCAAGAGAGGCAGCGGAAACAAAAGTTCGCGATGAGTTTCTTCGTGAAGCCCAATTCACCGGGAAACTTGAGCATCCCAACATCGTTCCAATTCACGATATCGGGATCGTCTCCGGCGGCGAACAAAGCGACCGTCCCTTCTACGTGATGAAGGAGATCAAAGGGATCAGTTGGCAAGACGTGCTTGCCGAGAAGAGTCGCGATGAGAATGTCGACATCTTTGAAAGCGTGGTCGACGCGATCGGTTTTTCTCATTCGCGGAACATTTTGCATTGCGATCTCAAGCCAGAGAACGTGATGCTCGGTGAGTTCGGCGAAGTCCTGGTGGTGGACTGGGGGCAAGCGATCGACATGACCCAACCGGAGACGTTTCGTCCCGGTGGAACGCCTTCCTACTGCTCGCCGGAGATGGCGCAGTATTGGTGTGACTTTGGAATTGGGCCGGACAAGGCGGAAATTTCAAAAACGAAAATTGGCCCAGCATCGGATGTTTATCTGTTGGGAGCGATTCTGTTTCATATCGTGACAGGACGGCCACCGCATTACGGACTCAAGGGCGAGAATGCAGCTCAAGTCATGGCGCGTGCCGCTCGCAATGAGATCCGTCAGTATGATCAGTTCGAAAAAGATGAATTGTTGCAGATCGCTTTGCGCGCAATGCGACTGACCGATCAACCCTCCATCACCAATGTTGCTGAACTAAAAACAGAGCTGAAGTCTTACGAAGATCGAAAGCAAAGTATTGACATTCGAGATCGCGCCTTTGCGTTACTTGAATCGGCAAAGCTGACCAATGATTACGATAGTTACCAGAAAGCAAAATTTGGATTTGAGGAGTCGTTGGAATTATGGCCCGAGAATCCGACCGCTCGAGATGGTTTGCAACAAACGCGTCTCGATTGCGCTGCCCTTGCACTCGTTGATCAGAACTTTGATCTCGGTCTGGGGATGCTTGATCGAACTGATACCGAAGCGGAGTCGACGCTGAAAGACGAACTTCAGCGAGGGAAGCGCAGCCGTGATCGTCGTAAGCGTCTGGTGGCGGTATTGGGTGTCGGTTTCGCAGCCGCTGTTCTGATTGGTCTCGCGGTGACAGCTTTTCTCGGAAATAAAGCGTTAGAGCAAACGCAAATCGCCCAAACCAAGACGATAGAAGCGAAACAAGCGGAAGCCAAGGCCGTTGACGAACAAGAAAAGGCGAGTGTCGCAGTCGCTAAGTCAGAGCAGGCGGAACAAAAAGCCGCCGAAGCTGAACAGCTCGCTGAAGCCGCCGAAGCAAAGAAGAAGGCCGCCGACGCATTAGCTGCCAAAGCTCAAGCTCTCGCCATTCAACAAGAACGGCTTGCCAAAGAGCAGGAAAAAATTGCCGCTGAGAAGTCAGCAGAAGCTAAGCTCGTGCAAAAGCAGATCCAAGAGCTAGAGCCGAAAATTGAAGCCGCCGAACAGGCGATGGTCGTCGCCAAAGCCGCCGAAACGGAGGCTCGCCAAGCTGCTGATGCAGCCCGGGAAGCGTCTCGATTGCTTTTGTACAAAACAGAAATTACATCCGTTACCCAACGAGCGAATGCCAAAGACTTCGGAGGAACACGTGAGCGGCTTGATGCGTTAGCGAAGAGCTCTCCCACTGCTACTGGCACCTACGAATGGAGGCGGCTGAACTTGTTGGCACACCCCGAAGTCACTGCGGTGAGTCACTTCCCTGAGGACCCTTTGATCGTGGCTCAATTGTCCGGAGACCGCCAGATATTGGCTCTTTGTTTCCGCGATCGAATTGAAATTCGTAAAGCGACCGAGCCGCACGAAACACCAATCAAAGTCATTCCCACAACTTGGATGCAGAAAATCTCACTTTCTTACGATGGTAGAAAACTTGCGATCGCGAAGCCTGAGGGGGTAATCCAAATCCTCGACGTCAGCACTGGACAGGAGTTGTTGAAAAATCCTTTGCAGGCGCAAACGATTCAGGTCACTGATATGGAGTTTAGTAATGATGGTCAGCGATTGCTGACCGTAGGTATTCCCGACCGCATCAAAAGCTCCGTCGGTGCGGAACACCAACTGATGCTGTGGCTGGCTGATGGTGATGAATGGACGCCGATGCCCAATCCAAAATTTCGGGGTGCGCGGCCTTATCTTTCCGATGCGACCTTCTCCACTGACGGGAACCGAATCGTCACTTCGAATCCCAACGGCACTCCCAATCATCGGCCGGCGTTTGTACTGGAACTTGTTGATGATACTTACGAGTGGATTGGACCGGCCGATATTGGCAGCCCTCAGCGGCGACCCATCCGATCCGGATTCCTTGCCTCGACATTCGCCGACGATGCTGGGCAAACGGTAATCAGCAGTTTCCAAGCAGCTGGTATTGATTCCGCTTCCTCCAATCAAATTGTCGTTTGGGATGTGATGGAAGAGAGGATTTCTGATTCGGAAGATGATGAACAGTTGGTGTCCATTTCGTTTGAGCCAAGTTCGTTAGCAGTAAGCAACGAGTTGTATCCGCAATTCCGACCTGGTCAAACCGTGGTTCTGGACGCGCCTGTCAACGACCTCGATTTCAACGGAAACATTCTGTTGGCAACTCAAGAAAAAGAAATGATTTATTGGGAATTACCCACCGGCGATCGGTCTGGTTTGCAACTAAAACCCAAAAAATATGGTGGACACGGCAGCCCGATTGGATTCACCAAGATTCTGAATTCTGGTTCAAAGTTTATTACCATCGCGGTGGGAGCCGATCCCGAAGTGTTGGTGACGGACACGAGTTTGTTTCGCAAGGATGATCCGACCATTCGACTGACGGATGAACTGGCAACGGCGGTGGGCTCTCCGATGGTACTGTTCAATGACACGACGGCGAAGCGGGCCATCGTTGCCAACGACCAAGGTCTGGTTTCGATTCACGCGGCGCCGAATGGGATCGTTTCCGAATCTCCGCTGATGAAATGGCAAACGTCGGCTTGGGAAAAACATCTGACAACCAACCAACACTTGTTTGCACTTTCCAAGCGAGATGATCTATTTCGCTACAACCTCGATTCGGGCGAACTGGAAACGATCCTGACGGGACTTTCGAAAATTGGTCCCGAAGACAAACTCGACTCGGATGCGAAATCCAGAATCGTCACGCTCGCCATTTCGGCTAACAGCCAGTTCGCCGTTCTTCAGCGGCAAAATGACAGACCGGAATTCGAGATTTGGAACTTGGAATCACAGCAGCAAACGATCGTTCCTTTTGCCGACCTGCAGGGATTCGAGAACTCAATGCTTTTGCCGCAACTAACGATTTCCGACGATGGGCAGTGGATCGCCGGTGGTCGCGTTCGATTCTACGTTTGGCGAAATGATGGAACCGTGGTGGGAAATGCAGGCACTGAGAACAGTGAGAAACAACCGCTGAACTGTCTCAAATTTTTCGCCGATAGTTCCGAACTGGTTGCAGGTCGCAAAGGCTTATTACGTACTTACCAAGTCCAGCCGCAGTTGGTGCTGAGGGAGGCGTATCCAATTTCGGAATTGTCCGACAATCTCGGACAACCAAATATCATCGACGCGAGAATCATCAACGAGAAAGAGTATGTTGTCATTGAGTCGATCGCGGATGCAAAACAAGGCCGCAAGGAATCGGGACTTTCGCTGATCGAATTGAACGAGAACAAGGCCTTCAAGACGGTAGCCCATTTTCCGGCCGCCGGACACGCAACTTGGAGTTCGACTGGCAAATTGTTTGCCGTTACTCTCAATCCGAGTGAGCCATTGATTGAGTTTGATCTGGCGACCAATCAGCAACGCGCTAGCTTGCTGACGGTGCCTGCTCGAGATGCTGCTGGAAAATTCACCGAGGAACGAAGCATCTTCAGCCGAATATTCGCTGCACCCGGTGGTGATCTGGTGATTGGCTGGTCCGTGAACGGCCAGCAGAATACAGTCTCGGTTTCTCCCGCTGCGGGGCTTGAGCTGTCGAAACTGAGTGTGATCGCAACCCCGACCATTCGATCAGTGGGATTGGCCGGTAATCGTGCAGCCACCTTTGAAAACGGTCGAATTCGATTCTGGAATCTGGATTTTGAGAAGAGGAACGTCACTGCCGCTGGCTCGCTGACGGACACGGTCAGGTTGTTTCAGTTATCACCACCGGGAACCCAGGCGTTGGTTGACCTCGGCGATAATCAGAAATCTCAACTGGCTCTATTGGATCTCAGCAGTCAAACAGTTCAGAAATTGGATATGGTTGCGTTGCCACAATCCGTGACGGCGACTGCTTGGTCGGACGATGCTTCCCGGATCGCATTGGGGATGGCGGATGGATCGATCGGAATCGTTTCAATTGAGGATCGTCGTGTTACGCCGCTGGGCGTTGCCCCTTTCAGTAAGGCAATTCAAGAGTTGCATTTTTCGGGCGATGGTAAATCGTTGGTGGTGTTGCCGCAGGCAATCAAGGATGCTGCCAACGCGAACGAAGAGCCTGTCATTGTGATGCACCAGAAAACGGCTGCCGATGAGAACGGCAACAATCAAGTTGGGGTTGTTGCCGGGGATCCGCGATGGATTACCGTTCGTCTTAGCCATTCAGACAATGACGCGATTCAATCCGTGGATATTTCAGCAGATGGAACGCGGGTGGTGACAGGGTCTGCCAAAGGCCGAGTGACGCTGTGGAATACCGAATCGCAAGTCGGATCGGCGAGCGACCGCGATAGCTCAGAGCGAGAATTGCTCAGCCTTGATCGCTTGGGCTCGACCGTGCGGATGGTGCGATTCAGTGAAAATGAAACCAGCGTGGTTGCTTTCGAAACAAACTCGCCAACACGCGAGGGACGAGTTTACCCGACTGCACCAGCCGGTCGATAGTTCGACCAGAGGCACTCCGTTTTCTTCGGCTTCGTTTTCTGGGAACTGGCTTTGTTGTCGATTTCGATATCGGTGCGGAACCAGTTATATTTTTCTGCCGCCGCGTCGTACAGCGGATGGGGATAGCCACTTAAAAGAAACTTTCCCTCGATGCCACCGAGTGTGTCGAGCAATTGTTGATGTTCCGCATCGCTCATCTCACACGAGTATACCGATGGCGTGACGCGAGTCTGTTTGAGATAAGGTGGATCACAATAGAAAAAGGTATGTGGGTCATCTTCTTGGGCGATCAGCTTGACGGCTGACTCGCAGAATATCACGACTTGGCTTAAACGAAAATGGGCTTCGGGAAGTCCTTCAATCGCGGACAGCCATGCTGAAACTTGCTCGTTCATCCCACGTCGCGTTCGCGTTCGCGACATCGTCGCGAAATCATTTCCAAGTCCCTGCCGTGATTGGCGATAGCGAGCGAAAAAAGCGACGGCGCGATCGAGCGGGTCTTCGTAAGGGGTATCGATTGCTTCTTCAAAAACGGGTTTAGCGAACGGAGTCATGGCCACGCGGCGTTCGAATTCGGGAAACCGATCAGGCGATCCCAACACGCGCCAGAAGTTGACCAGCTCTCCGTAAATATCGTTGATGACTTCCGAATGCATCGCAATCAAATGGTCCGGCTTCGCGAAAAATACTGCCCCGCCGCCGAAAAACGGTTCGACATAATGCGTGTGCTCCGGCATCATCGCGATAATGCGATCTGCCAAATAAAATTTTCCACCGTGCCATTTGATGGGCGCGGACGGGCGGATCGAGCGTTTTTTAGTGGGTCTGGAGGTGGAACTCATATTGATTAACGTTGCTTCGCGAATAAGAAGTTTAGTAGTCCGTTTTCCAAAGACGTTTCAAGTTTACAAGGTCTTCGCGTAAGATTGCATCACTTTGAATCAATTCGAAGTGTTGCTCTCGTCGCGTTCGAACTTTCCAAACGTCTTCGGATTTGTAAACGAAAATTTCGATCAAAGCCAAAATCTCGGTTCCCATTCGAAAAACTGCGAGAGTGTGAGGCACCAATTGTGGGTAGCGTATATTACAAAGTTCTTGATCTTGCAGGGCTTGCACGACTCCAATTCTGTCATTGTGCCCCTTGGCTTGAACTGGAATCACATGCTGGGTTCCGTCCCTGGATACACCCACATAGAGTTCATCGACCTCGATTTGTCCAACTTGAGCGATATTGGTTCTCAAATGATTTTGAAGCGAATAGGCATTGATACCTAAAAATAGATCAACCAATCGGTTATACCGAACGCGAGCGAGCGTCGCTTGCTCGTCGGATTCCGGCCAGATGCGCACGATTTCAGGCGTGCTGTCTGGAATCTTCGCGGGCTCAAGACTACGGTGTGGGATGATGTTCGATTCTTCGGCCAGTTCGAAGGCATACTTGCTATCACCTTTTCCGATGATGACCCATTTCAAACCTTCGGGTGTTGTCTCTTGGATATGGCCGTGCAAACCTTTGCGGTACCTTGCACTATAAATTGCGTCTCCGAGATTTTTGATTTTCAGTTTCTTGTTTAGTTTTTCTAGCTCTTCTCGCGAAAAAGGCACGGATACCATCCCAGATTTGAATTTTGACGAAAACACTTCGTTCATCAAGAGGTCATATTTCGGTAGCTTTTCCTTGCTCATTGGCTGCTGCCCGCCAATTCAAATTCAAGATTGAAGGTAATGCGAGACGACTCGATAGGTTCTAACATGCAGTTTCGAAATGGTATCGCAACGACATGACGCGTTGTGGCGACAACGAGCAGAACCACTTCATCACACTTCAAGAATTTGGCCATCGTTGCAATGCGAGCGCGATTAGGGATCGCGGACGACTTGCAAGTTATCAAGCAAATCGATTTAGTCGTCTCGCTGGCTCGGTTGCCCAATTCGACCTGAAACTCTGATGCCGACGCACTCGATTCGCGTGCTGCTACCTTGAGTACATTGTTGGCTCCAAAAAGTTTTCGTTTAACTGTATCGTTCTTAAGGAATTTTGAGAGTCCTTTCTGTGAACCATTCAGTGAAAATCGTTTCGGAAAAAGAATCGAGGTTTGCTCGTGAATTTCATCAATTCGAACAGTGACTGAGTTTCGGATTTCGATTGATCGAGGAGAGTCTATCGGAACAAACTCACCGATCACGGTCGGCGATTCGGCAATAGCAAGCGAATATCCGTATTGATGGATGCTGCCCAACAGGTCTCGCGTGCGACGGCTTCGCGCGATTTCGGGGAGAAACGTATCAGCGCGAGTCCAGTGCAAATCAACTCCCGTTTTCTCAATGGCTTCAAGGACGTCTTTGAACGTAAATTGTGTATTGGTCAACTCTTGGGTCTTAAGATCGAATCTCTGAAAGAAAAGAAAGTCAATGACGGGTGGAAATTGTTTGATTTGAGGGATTCGTTTCAAAGTCCTTGGTCGATTTTCAGGAAG
>JBGSKR010000269.1:0-8671 GCA_041741135.1 Mariniblastus sp. | reverse complement strand
CGACGTTATTTATGGCGAACACGATGTCACGATTCGCGTGGAAGATGGACGCGGTGGATTTGATGAACAAACGTTTGTGCTGGATGTGAACGGTGGAGAACCGGCAACCATCCGTGGTTTTGTGTTTAACGACGAAAACGGAGACGGCCTTCGGGAAGGCGAATCTGGCATTGTGGATCAAACCGTTTTCCTTGATCGGAATCGCAACGGGCTGCGTGATGAAGGCGAATTATTTGCGACGACGGATGCTGATGGCAGCTACTCGTTTGCGGAAATTCCTGGCGGCAGTTTTGTGGTGACTCTCGAATCTCAAGCCGGATGGCGCGCTACCGTGCCCGGAAATCGAATGTTTGAAGTCTCCGTTGATCCGGGAGAAGTCGTTGAGGAACTGAATTTTGGAAACCGAGCTGTCCCGCTGGTGAACACCGATCCGAAAATCACTAGCAATCCAATCATCTCTGTGGTCGCCGGCGAAGACTATTCATACTCACCAACGATTGAAGAGCTCGATGGCGACTCGCTGACATTTGATTTGCCGCTGGCTCCTGCAGGGATGGCGGTCAATCCAAACAATGGAGCGATTCGCTGGACTCCGCGACTGAACCAAATTGAAATTCAGAATGTGTTGCTGCGTGTTCGTGATGGCAATGGCGGTTTCGATTTGCAGTACTTCCAAATCGAAGTCACTGAACCGAACTCGGCTCCGGTGATTACTTCGACGCCGCCAACGGGACCGGCGGGAGTTGGATTGCCTTACACTTACGACGTTAATGCGGTCGATGCACAAGAAGATGTGGTTTCGTTCTCGTTAAGCGTCGCCCCCGCAGGCATGGGAATCAATTCCATGACGGGTGTGATTACCTGGACACCGACGGCGAGTCAAATCGGTGTTGCAACCATTACGATTGTGGCACTTGATGCACGCGGTTTATCGTCTGAGCAAACGTTTGACTTGACCGTTGAACTGAATCCAGAAAACGTTGCACCCGTGTTCTTGTCCGAGCCACCGTTTGAAGTCCGCTTAGGCGACAACTATTTGTACATGGTCAAGACGTTTGATCAAAATGGTGACCCGACAACTTTGTCACTGAGCGAAGCACCGACCGGCATGACGCTCGATGCGAACGGATTGTTGCGATGGACGCCTGGCCCCGATCAATTGGGAGACCAAGCCGTTCAGTTAACCGTCACCGATGGACGCGGAGGATCGGCGGTTCAAGCGTTTGTCATCAACGTGAAAACGCAACCGGTGAACTTCCCGCCGACGATCACCTCGCCGCCGTTGACTGCGGCGATTGCAGGCGCGAACTATCTCTTCCAAGCCACCGCGGAAGATCGCAACCGCGACACGTTGATCTGGTCGCTGGAACAAGCTCCGATGGGCATGACCATTGATCCACTCACCGGTCAGATCAATTGGGAACCAGGGATCACTGAAATTGGCACGCATGATGTCACGGTGCAGGTCATCGATACGTATGGAGCTTTCGCGCAATTGGTGTATCAATTACGCGTGCGCGCGATCAATACACCGCCGGTGATCGTTTCGACGCCGCCAACGAACGCAGCGATTGGGGCGACTTATTTGTACCAAGTCGGCGCAACAGATGTGGATCAAGATCGTTTGACATTCGCTTTGGAAGATGCTCCGTCCGGCATGAGCATTGATGCTCAAACGGGCTTGATTTCCTGGACTCCGGTTGCAGGTCAAGACGGTCCCGCAGCGGTCACGATCACGGTGGCCGATTCGATTGGAGCGAAGGTCTCGCAAGTCTATACGATTCAAGTCGCCGATGGACAACCGAATCAATTGCCGGTGATCAGTTCGACACCCGGATTCTTCGCCACCGCAGGCAACCAGTACAGCTATCAGCTCACGGCCACCGATCCGGACGGTGACGCATTGACTTATATGCTGCTCAGTACGACCCAACCCGGCATGACACTCGAAGCAAGCACCGGCTTGCTGCAGTGGACTCCGAGCCTTGGCGATCTCGGCACCACGATCGTCGAAGTTGTCGCGCGAGATCCGGCCATGGGCGGAAGCTTGCAGCAGTTTTCGTTAACCGTGCTGGCCGCCAATAATGCACCGGTAATGAATTCCACGCCGAAAACCACGTTGGCTTCTGGGCAACCGTTCCGTTATGACGTACTGGCCACCGATGCCGATGGTGAATTCCTGACCTATGAACTGGTTAGTGGTCCGACTGGGATGGTGATCGATGGCGTGGGACGGATGTTCTGGATTCCGGGCGCCGATCAAATCGGCGATAACGCGGTTGAGATCAAAGTCAGTGATCCGCGCGGTGCGTTTGCAACTCAGGCGTTCTCGTTGTCCGTGGGGGCCGACACCACGGCACCTCAAGTCGCGATTCAATTGAGTGACAACAACGTGGATGTGGGCTCGATGATTGACATTCGAGTCACCGCGATCGACAACGTCAAAATCACCAGTTTGATGTTAACCCTCGATGGCGTGGCGGTTCCGCTGGACTCCAATGGCAGGGCGCGGGTCAAGCTGGACACAATCGGTGCCAAGACCGCGTTGGCGACGGCGACCGACGCCGCCGGCAATTCGGCGACGGATACGATTCAGATTTTGGTGGCGGATCCGAACGATGTCGATGGTCCCGTGATCTCGATTGCTTCACCTGGTGACGGCGGTTCGATCACGGCCCCGACGGATGTGATCGGAACCGTAATGGACGATACGCTTGTTTCGTATCGGTTATTGTTGGCTGAATTCGGCTCGCGGGACTTCAAGGAGATCGGTGCTGGGACGGAGAACGTGGAAAATGGTGTGCTTGGAGAAATCGATCCAACCTTGTTGCAAAACGGCAGTTACGTGTTGCGACTGGAAGCCTTTGATGCCGGTGGGAATGGTAATGTGCTTGAGCAGGCAGTTGAGGTTACGGGACAATTGAAACTGGGCAATTTCCAATTGAGCTTTACCGACCTCGTAATTCCGATCGCTGGAATTCCCATTGAAATCACTCGAATTTACGATACCTTGCAAGCGGAAACTGAGGGCGAATTTGGATTTGGTTGGCGGCTTGAATTTCGAGACACCAACTTACAGGTGAACTTGCCGGAAAGTGGGCTTGAAGACTTTGGAATCTTTAGCGCTTATCGTTCAGGAACTCGCGTTGTCCTAAACGTTCCAGGTGTTGGTCGACAGGGATTTACATTCGATCCAACAATTCGCGTATTGCCCGGATTTGGAAATAGTTTGGTTTTGGCGACACCGCGATTCACTCCTGATCGTGGAGTAACTAGCACACTTTCGGTTTCAAGAAGCGGCAATTTGCTTGTGAATGAATTCGGTGAACTTTCGGCTGGTGGTGGTGTTCCTTACAATCCCGCGAGCCCTGACTTCGGTGGCGGTTTCACGCTAACCACTGAAAATGGAATTGTGTATCGGGTCGACGGGCAAACCGGAAGTCTTCTTTCCGCCAAAGACCAAAATGGAAATGCGATCCGATTTAGTGAATCTGGCATTTCTGCGGATGGCGTGGGCGAAATTGAGTTTGAGAGGGATACTCAAAACCGAATTGTCGCTATCAAAGACTTGGACGACAATGAATTAAAGTACTCCTATGATATCAGTGGAAACCTAGTGACTGTTGTAGACCGAGAAGGAAACAAAACTGATTTCGAGTATTCCTCTGTAAACGAACACTTTCTTACGAATATTATTGACCCTCTAGGTCGCGATGTTGCTCGCATTAACTACGGAAATGATGGCAGGTTGGAAGATTCAACAAGCCTCCGAGGCGCAAAAATCAGCTACTCGTATGACCCGAACAATTCGATAGGCGAGATAACTGATCCGTTGGGGAATCCATTTCTTTACGAATACGATCAACAGGGAAATATTGTCTCGACGACTGACGCTTTGGGGAATCAATCTCGATTCGAATACGACTCGAATAATCGACTTCTCTCGTCAATGGATGCATTCGGAAATAAGTCGGTTTTTGTGCGTGACAAATCGGGGAACGTAGTATCAGCCACTGATGCCTCGGGAACGATCACCCGATTTACATACGACGCTAGTGGTAATCAGACGTCCAGCATTGATCCGTTAGGAAGAGTTTCACAGCTCGTGTATGATTCTCGCGGCAATGTTATTGAAATGAAAAATGCCGCCGGTCAAATCTCTACCGCAACCTACGATTCAAAAGGTAATCCAATCTCGACGACAGATGTGGATGGGAACGTTCGAACATCGGCTTTCGACCGATTCGGAAATATTGTTACTGTGACCGATAGTTTGGGCAACGTACAAAATTTTGCATTCGATGCCAACGGACGAAACACGGGAAATAGCGTAGAAATTGTTTCTGATACGGGAGACTCGAAGACGATTTCGGTGGTCTATCAACTTGATGCAAATGGCAACCGGATTTCAACCACAGACGCGTTTGGCAACAAAACCCAGGAGGAACGTGACGCCCTTGGAAGAGTAACGTCGCTGATTGATCAAACCGGAAAACGATTCGAAATTGACGGGCTCGACACTCCAACTCCGGAACAAGTGACTTTACCTGGAGGAGCAAAGATCGAGAGCGAATACAACCTCAACGATCAACTACTGTCGACGACTGAGAACGGGGCAACCACTCGATTTGCATACGATGCCGTTGGTAACTTGGTAAAGCGAATTCTTGCCGACGAAACGCCCGACGATCCCTCTGACAATCCATTTGAGAGTTTTGAATACGATGCACTTCGCAGAATGACCGCGTCGATTGATCCAAATGGAAACCGGACCGAGTTTGAATACGATGCGTCTGGAAACCGATTTCTTGTTCGCGATGCATTGGGAAACATCACAAGGACAGAATTCGACGCTGCGGGTCAGTCGATAGCTGAGATCGATAGTTTGGGAAGACGCACCGAATTTGAATATAACGCGCTCGGCCAGTTGATCAAGACGACGTTTGCTGACGGTAGTGTTGTTCACCAGCAATTTGACGCACTAGGTAAAGTTACTAGCTTTTCTGATCCCACTGGCGCCACGACGTTGAGCGAATATGACTCGGAAAGCCAGCTAATCAGCGTAACAAATGCAAATGGTAACAAAACCGAGTACGAAAGGGACCAGTTTGGCAATATAGTTTTGCAACGCGATGCATTGCTGAGAGAAACGACCTTCGAATTTGACGAACACTCTCGCCCGGTCAAAACAACCCGGCCGCTTGGGCAATCATCCGAATTTTCCTATTCAGTTGATGACAACCTCGACGCGACAACCGCATTTAACGGAACTGAAACGGACTACCTTTACGATGACGCAGGCCGTCTGGAGGGAATAGTTTACTCTGATGGATCAACGGTTTCCTATCAATACGATAACGGTGGAAACGTTTTACAGGTGGATGATGCAAGAGGAACGACCAATTTTGTTTATGATGCGCAAAATCGGCTAGTCCGAAAAACCGAACCCGATGGCCGCTTCATTGCTTACACCTATGATTTGAATTCGAACATCCTATCGATCACCACTCCGTCAGGTGCAACCACTTACACCTACGATGCTTTGAATCGAATTGCAACCACAACCGACGCTGCGGGCAATGAAACGGAATACCAATACGATGCAGTAGGTAACAATACGCAAATTCTATTTGGAAATGGGAGCATTGAAACCCGAACATTCGATACACTCAATCGCTTGGTGGCAACGGAACTAGTGGGCGCATCTGGCGAAATTTTTTCTGCTGTTTACACGCGGGATGCACGTGGTTTGATTTCTGAAATCAGTGATTCTACCGGGCGAGTTTCAGAGTTTGGCTATGATCCAAATTTGCAATTGGTTCGCGAAGTCCATCGTTCCGCTGAAATCGAAAACCGAACAATTGACTACGCCTACGACGCGGTCGGTAACCGAGTCTCAAAAATTGACTCAGTTGATGGCACGACAGCGTACTTGTACGATGCCAACGACCGATTGATACAAATCACTAGCAGTGTTAGTCAAATTGACCAAACTTTTGACGATAATGGCAATCTGGTTTCATCCGTCGCTTCCAATGGAGAAAGTTCAAGATATACATTCGATACACGTGATCGACTGATTGAAGCTACTTTAACTGTCAATGGCGTTACCGAAACTGCTGACTACGTTTATGATGACCTCGGAAATCGAGTCGTTAGAACAGTGGATGGACAAGAGACACGATTTCTGTTTGATATTAATCGCGAATTTGCTGAAGCCGTCGAAACGTATTTTGCCGACCAGAGTCTCGAAAGAAGATACACTTACGGCAACGACATCATTAGCAGCAGGTCCGGCGACGGAACGACCTTTCTCCACTCGGACTCGACAGGCAGCGTTGTCCAATTGACGAATGAGAACGGCGAATCTTTGGGAGGCTATCTTTACGATTCGCTGGGGAACGTCCTACTGGACGATTCGCTGGTCGACAACCGATTGCGATTCACTGGTGAGTATTGGGATGAATTGACAGGATTCACTTACCTTCGTGCCAGAAACCTTGACAATGATACCGGCCGATTCACGACTGAAGACTCCTTTGCTGGTTTAGTCGAAAGCCCATTAAGTCGCCACAAGTACCAATATGCAAACAACAGTCCCCTTGCCTTTACGGACCCTAGCGGCGAATTTAGTTTAGCAGAGGCTGCTGTGGTATTAGGCATCGCGGGAGGGCTGTTAACAATCGGGCAGCAATTGCTGACCGTTCTTTCTGATGCTAGAAACCCAGTTGTTTGGGGTGGTGTTTCTATTAACTTTGCGGTTGGGTTAGCAGGCGGGGCGATAAACCTACCGCGAGCTCCTGGAGCACTTGCTGGTGGGACGTCGATAGGCGTTCAATTCAATATTTTTGGATCCAATAACTTGCCAGAATTTGAAGACCAAGGGGCATTTTCTGGAAAAAACCGAGTGGGTCTCTCAGGAACAGTTTTTGCATCAGCTGGAATATCGTACATCCCCCATAGTGTTCTTGCTAAGATTCCATTTTCGGCAGGCATTGGTGGATTTACCGTTCAGGTCCCCCGATTTTTTGTACCGGCTAAGTTCCCTGGAGTTAGTATTGGAGGTGCCTATTTACTACTCGACTTTACAGCTGGTGTAGTGGCAGGCGAGACATTGGCGTCTAGACTGATTATGGGTTTCGGATTTGGGAATGCCAACGGTGACCAGGTATCAACGTTAATTGGCGCGGGAGTTTCAGCGACAATTGGAGTTACTATTCCGTTCTTTACCGAAGCAGTAAGCGAATCACAGGCGAGAGATATCCAGAATTTTTCCTTCGAAGGACTTTCGAATGTACTTAGTGGGAGGTAGCGACAAAAAAGGGGGCTTCCCTGAACAAGAAACGGGGTGGACAAGAAGCGGGGACAAACCAGAAACGGGGAACCAGAAACGGCGACGGGTTCAGTTCCGATGATCTCCATGGTGAAACTCGGATGATGTGCGATGCGGAGCCAGGAAAGGATCGTTGTAGCCTGTGGCTCTTCTGCTTTTTAAAAGGAATATCTTCACGTCTGTCGTGCGTAACCGTTCGAGTTCAGCAACTGCGTGAAACTTCGGGTTCTTTGTAAACTTCTGTACAATTTCAATTAGGTTTTCGATCAAGAACTTTAGGGTTCCTAATTCCCAACCGAGTCGCCTGCTGGCGAGTCGTTGGGCTGTGGGTCGCGGCAAACCTAATTTTGAAAGAACAGGTTGAAAGGTGGCGCTTTTCCTTTTTTGCGATAATTGCTGACCTATTGCGTCAACACAACATCGTACTCGATCAATAACCGGCCGGACTCGCGGTGGACGGCTGCGGTGGCAAGTTCAATATTCGCAACGGCCGTATGATAAGCGAGTTCGGTTTCGGTGACTCGCCGTTGGGCTTCCAACAACTCAAAAAACGATCCAATGCCTGCATCGAAGGACGCCTGTAACGCAGCCACCGATTGAATCGCCGCTTCCATGCGATGATAGGCTAATGCCGCATTTTCGACGCTAGGTTGCACTTGACGGAAGGCATTTCCCAAATCCAAAGCAATCTGCTGCTCTTGTTCGTGCATCACCGAACGGGCTCGCATCAAGTTCAACTCAGCGTGCCGTACACCCGCACTCGCTTGACGAAAACCAATCGGAACTTGCAATTGCAGTCCCATTTCCCATTCGTCATGCTGTCCCGATGCCAGATCTTTATAGGCACTGGAAAAACGGCCAGGACCACCACCGATCAAATCATCACCGAACCCCGTTTTTCGATAGGTGCTAACGGCATCCAAACGCGGCAGCAAAAAGTTTTTCGAGGCAATCAGTTCGAGTTCTCGTTGTCTGATTCTAAAAACTTGTGCTTGAATTTCAGGACGCGTTTTTAACGCTTCATCGATCAGATAATCCCAGTCGAACACCACGCCCGTGGTTGACGGAATATCGCTAGGTCGGAGCAAGCGATCATCTGAAATTGCTAATCCCATCAATCGTCGCAGTTCTGCTTCAGTCTTGAACACACCCGCTTGGCCGCTAATCGGATCGCCATTGAGAACCAACAACAATTGTGACTCATAGTTGTAATACTGCTCGCGCGCTTGCGCTTCCCGATCAGCCGACCCGCCTTGTAGCCCTTGATCCATCCGCGATTTGGTCGCGTTCCAAAGTTTCAAGCTTCCTTCTTTGGCTTCCCACAAGGTTTCGTATTGA
>JBGSKR010000268.1:0-3952 GCA_041741135.1 Mariniblastus sp. | reverse complement strand
CATCGACAAAGAAGGTTGAGTAACTTTTTTAGATTTTCTCGCGTAGCATCGTTCTACCAAATCCATGTAACCGTCAGTCATCCGCTGCAAGGAACTGTTCTCAATCACGCGGCGGCGACCAAGTTTTCCCCAATGATTGGATCGCAGAGGGTTTTCCAGTATCTCAATCCAGCGATCGGTGGTCTCGGTCAAGTCACCGGGTGGAACCAAGAAGCCGTTTTGACAATGCAAAACCGTTTCATTAATCGAACCAACATCGGTCGCCACGACCGGACGCCCGCAGGAGAACGCTTCTAGAATCGAAACCGGACTTGCTTCGTTATGCGATGTCAATGCAAATAAATCCAACATCGATAGCACACCAACGACGTCATCGGTCGAACCGATAAAGTCCACCGATTGATCAATTCCTAAACTCCGCGAGAACGCTTCGAGGTCTGCCCGCTCTGGTCCATCACCCGCCACCACGAACCGAGACTGGGGTAATCTTTTGAGAACGTTTGCAGCGGCTTCTAAGAACAAACGATGATTCTTTTCTGGACGAAGCGCCGCCACGATTCCAACGACAGGAGCATCGGGACGAATATTCAGTTTAGCACGCCACTGTTCCCGCTTCTCAGATTGAAACTGGAATCGATCGGTATCAATTCCGTTGGGAATCAAAAACACTTTTTCTTTTGGAAATCGTTCTTGTTCGACTTGATACTCGGCATGTTGTTTTGCCACTGCGATGAAACCGTCCGTGATACCGGTTAGCATTCGATTCAGCCTTCCCACGCCATCGGGCCAACCTGTCGAGTGCAGCGCGGAGAGAATTACGGGAACTCCTGCGCTTTTGGCCGCGACTCGCCCCCAGAACATTTTGTCGCCTGCTCCGACGGTGATAAGTGCATCGACTTTTTGTTCGCGAAATAACTTCTTTAATCGGCCGACAACTTTAAAGTCATATTTATGGCGAATCAAGTTCTCAAAAACTGGAAATTCATCCGCAATCGCTTCGCCCAAAACGTCTCGCTGTTTCATACAGCCAATCAACGGTTCAAATCGTCTTCGGTCAACGCGTCGAACTAGATTCACCAAAAGAGTTTCCGCTCCGCCAACCGGCATGCTGGTTAGCAAAAACATCACGCGCAACGGACGTTGAGGCAAGTTCGAATTCATAAGCTAGAGATATTAAGTTTTACCGAAGTTCTGACGGAATAGAAGACGAAGCGGCCAATGGTAGATTCGCACTGGGGAACAATACCGTGTGACGCTCAGCTTTTTTTTGCGGACGCTTTTGGGAATGCGTGGATACGGGAACGGGTTGTTGGTAGTCGAACGGGCGGACTTTTGCCAAGCGAGGATCGTAGCTGAGCCAGTTTTTCATTCGCTGAAAATTCGGATCACCATGCAAACGTGAGATTTGAAACGGATCACCACCAATCTCATTCCAGCCACCGAGAGTCGTGCAAGCTCCCAAGAACCCGGCTTTCTTTAACATCTTAAAGGCCAGCGGAGAGAGGTTTGCTCGCTGACCAAACGGAAAAGCGAAATAACGAACGGCTCGACCGATTTGTTCCGCGATTTCATGAGAAGATGCAATCAATTCGTCATACAGCTCCGCTTCATTGGTTAGCTTGCCAATATCCGCATGAGTCCGCGAGTGAGCTCCAATCTCAACTCCTGCCAGATCGAGCGCACGCAGTGAATCAATGGTGTTGACCGGCAAGGGTTGTCCAAAGTCCAAATCATGTTGGAAGGGGCGTTGATGAATGATTTGGTCGTTTGTCACAAAATAAGTGACAGGAATTCGGCGTTCGATCAACAATGGCAATGCAAATTCACAGTTTTCGGAATATCCGTCATCAAAGGTGATCGCCAACGTCGGTTGAGTGTTGAAGCCACTAGAAATGCGTCGCTGGCATTCCTGTAAGTCGACGATTTGAAAATTCTCTTGAAACCAATCAATCTGCCGAACAAAATCTTCGCGATTCATCGTCCAAGGATTGGGATGATGGTCACTAATACGATGATAAAAGACAGAATAGACCGGCACTCTCCCCGATCTTTGGCGGCGCGCATGCTGCCACCACCGACACGGCGTCGTTGAGAGTCGATAGAGATCGATTAAGTTGGATTTCCAGTCAGCCATCAGGAACGGGGATTGAGTCGAAATGGTGGTTCAATAAAAGTTCGATGATTCAGTCGCTTGAGATATTCGATATTTAAGTGTTGGTTATTCTGACGGTTTGCGCTGCTCCAAAATTAAAAATCGAGGAAATCATCAGGGCTTAAATTCGACACAATCGATTCTTGTTTTGCCGCACTCGAGTTCAAATCTCAAAATTGATGGACTTCGAACACATTGGTTAAATCCTGACATAGGTTTAGGTGGAGCACCCGTATGTTCTCCGCCAACAGTCCCGACAATCATGAAAAATCGATGGTTACTCCAAAAAAACTGCAGCGAAATTTATTTGGTATTCGAATCGACGCATTGCGTATGAACGAGGCTGTAGCCAGCCTTAACCAATGGATTGCCAAGCCTTTTGACCGCTGCCGATTTGTGGTCACACCCAATGTTGACCATGCGGTCTTGCTGCAGGAAAATCAACACTTGCGAGATTCGTATCGTGAAGCGGATTTGATTTTGGCCGACGGACACCCCATTGTGTGGGCCTCGAAACTGTTGCGACAACCACTTCCCGAACGAGTACCGGGTTCAGAATTGGTGCCGAAACTATTTGACTCCAGCAGTCAATCGGGCAATCCAATGAGAGTTTTTTTGCTTGGTGCCGCACCCGGAGTCGCAGAGATCGCTGCGAAAAATATGAAAGCCAGTTGGCCCACAGTCGAGACGGTTGGCATCTACAGTCCACCACTCGGATTTGAACACGACGCTGCCGAATCGGCAAAGATTCTTTATCTGATTGACGCAGTTCGCCCAGATGTGTTGGTTGTTGGCCTCGGCGCGCCTAAACAAGAGATTTGGGTGCATCAACATCGAGATCAAATTGGAGCCAAGGTCGCACTTTGCGTCGGCGCGACGATCGATTTTCTGGCGGGCGAGAAACATCGGGCACCTCTATGGATGCAACGCTCCGGAATCGAGTGGCTGCATCGAATGTGCAGCGAGCCAAAACGATTGGTCAAACGCTACGCGAAAGACGCCTGGATTTTTCCCCAGTTAGTGCTGCGACAAATGTTCGGCGCACCATTTTCGATCTAAGCGTAGGATGGACATTCCTGTCCGTCCAAACCGTCGTAGGATGGACATTCTTGTCCGTCCATTGTTCCGTAGGATGGACATTCTTGGTTGTCCAATGTCTGTGCTCGGACAGGAATGTCCAAGCTACATCACAAATCGCCAAATTGTCAAAAGACTTAAAATTCAGTCGGTTGACGAATTCGTACTTGCTGTCCTACATTGGTGGCATGGCAAAACTTTATTTCTATTACTCGGCGATGAACGCCGGCAAAAGTACAACGCTTCTCCAAGCCGCTCATAACTACGAAGAGCGTGGCATGAGGGTGCTGTTGTTCACGCCGCAAATCGATGACCGAGCCGGCGTCGGCACAATTTCTTCCCGCATTGGATTGATGCGAGAAGCCTATGCCTTTGACGATCAGTTCGATTTGTTTATTTACATTCGCGAGCAACACGCCACATCACCGGTCAATTGCGTGTTTATGGATGAGGCTCAGTTTTTGACGCCTGCTCAAGTGTTGCAACTGACTTTGGTCGCCGATCGACTGAGTATTCCCGTTCTTTGTTACGGGTTGCGAACGGATTTTCGAGGCGAGCCGTTTGACGGAAGTAAGTATCTGCTCGCTTGGGCGGATGTGCTGGGTGAGATCAAAACCATTTGCCACAGTGGCAAGAAGGCGACCATGAATGCCAGACTGGATCAGCATGGTCAGCGTGTCATTGAAGGCGACCAAATCGCAATTGGATTAAATTATGTCGCGC
>JBGSKR010000267.1:0-6396 GCA_041741135.1 Mariniblastus sp. | reverse complement strand
GGTGGCTTTAGCGTGAATCGTGAAGGGTTGGATCGACAAGCAGTCGATGAAGCCGTCCGAATTCTGCAAACTGCAGAACGCCCGCTCGTTATATTTCCGGAAGGCACAACCAGTCGCACGAACGATCAACTGATGGCCTTGATGGAAGGCCCAGCTTTTATCGCCCGCACCGCAGCGAAACGACGAGCCAAGCAAAACGGCGGATCGGTGGTGGTGCATCCGATTGCCCTCAAGTATGTCTTTCAAGGTGATCTTGAGAAATCGGTTGGCCGGGTTTTGTCAGAACTTGAGCAGCGATTGACCTGGCAAACGGATGAGCAGCGACCGCTGGTCGAACGGCTGGTGCGAGTCGGCAACGCTTTGTTGACTCTCAAAGAATTGGAGTACGGAGTGCCCATGTCCACGAGCATGACGCTTCGTGAGCGGCAAACGAATATGGTCAATCATTTGTTGGACCCGCTGGAAGTTCAGTGGCTGGGAAGTCCACGCCGCGAGGGCATCGCCGTGCGAATCAAAAATCTCCGCATGAGAATTTTTCCCGAACTTAGCCGCAATGAACTGGATGATGCGGATCGGCGGCGACGATGGGGGCAGTTGCGAGACACCTATTTGGCTCAACAGATTGATTGTTATCCAGATCAGTATGTGACGAAGCATTCAAGCGTTGATCGGATATTGGAGATGGTCGAAAAGTTTGACGAAGACATCAACGATTTCGCCCGGACGCATGGTCACTTAAAAGTGATCATCGATGTGGGTGAGCCGATTACGGTTTCGCCGGATCGTGAACGCGACGAATCCGGGATTGATCCGTTGACAGGCCGAATTCGAGAAAGTTTGACAGCGATGCTCGAACGTTTGCAGGTTGAATCACGGATGTTGGCGTGAAACGTTTTGCATCAATTATCTTGCGGCTTGGACGGACGGAGCAAGTTTTTATAGATTTTTCCATCCTTCATGATGACCAGAAATTTTTCGGTCGGGTTGGCGATCAGTCGGATGTCAGCAATGGGATCGCCGTCGACCAAGATCAAGTCAGCGAGGGCTCCTTCTTCGACAACGCCCAGTTTGCCGGGATAAGGATTGCGTTCACCGCAGAGGGCAAGAAGTTCTGCATTATCGGCAGTGGCCATTTTCAGAACCTCGGCAGTAGAATACCATCGAGTCAACTTGATCAATTGCTTGCCTTGGCGGTTTGCCAGCTTGCCATCGAACAACGTGTCGGTTCCAAAAGCGGTGCGGATTTTGTGTTGTTGAGCCAGCCGGTAGGCAACTTCAGTCCCCTCGGATACTTGTAGCTGTTTTCGGCGATTCGCTGATCCTTCAGGTTGAGGATTCGCGTCTTCGTCGTTCAAGAAAGGCTGCAAGCTCCACCAGATTTTTTTCTCAGCCATGAGCCTTGCTGTCTCATCGTCGAGCAATTGCCCATGCTCGATGCATTTCACACCAGCCTCGATGGCCATTTTGACGGCGTCTGGAGTGTAAGCATGAACAGTCACATACGTTCCCCAATTTTCTGCGGCGGCAACGGCGGCTTTCAATTCCTCCAGCGTATATTGGGAGACGTCCAATGGGTCGTAATGTGAGGAAACTCCGCCGCCAGCCATTAATTTAATTTGCGTTGCCCCGCGCATTAGGTTTTCACGAGTTCGCAACAGGACTTGGTCCACTCCATCGGCAATGGCTGTCATTCCTGTGCGTTCCATGTAAGTCAGCGGTTCATTTTGACCCCGTGGAATTTCGGTGATCAAACGAAAGTCTCCGTGCCCCGAAGTTTGCGAAATCGTCGCGCCCGACGGATAGATGCGGGGGCCGACGATGGTCCCATCATCGATCGCTCGTTTGAGAGCGAATGCCGCTCCTCCCATGTCTCGCACCGACGTGAATCCGCGCAGCAACTGTCTCTCGGCAGCATTACCAGCAACCAAGGCGACGTAGCTGATCTCCGATGTCATTGCAGCTTGAAGCGAAATGCTTTCCATCATGGTATGCACGTGCGCGTCGATAAGTCCCGGCATGAGAGTTCGTCCACTTCCATCAATGATCAGCGTGTTGGCACCTTTTTCGACTGGAATGGGATCGGCAGAAATTTTCTGGATGGTGTTGCCTTGGACAAGCACGTTGCAAGGCGGCGACAGTTTGGACTCGTTGCCATCGAAAATGCAAACATTCTCGAACAACACGCTTGCCGAAAGAATGTCTTGGCTGTTTGAGTTGGAAATATTTAAGCTGGCGATCACGAGAGTCAAAGTGACAAGTCTTAAAACGTGGCGTCTCATCGTTGTTCCTTATCAGGTTAGTACACAGTAGTTTGAAGCCAACGTCGGCAAAATCAGGCAAAAAGGCCTCGGAGAAAGTACCGATTTTAGAAGTGCTCTCGATGAGGAGCAAGTATCTGCAAGTATCTTCCCATACCATCTTGGCATTGGTCAAATTTGTTTAAATTAGTAAATTACTGTTTCGGTAAATGCGTATCCCAGGACAGGACGGCAACGTGGCTGAAGCGACATTGAAACAGAAACTGATCGGGCAGGGCCTTGCGCTCGCGTTGCCACGTTTGCTGAACTTGCTGAATATTCGCATTGCTCACTACGACCGGTCCGTCGATCCTGCTCGCTCCGAGTACAATCAGCATGTGATTTTCACTTTTTGGCATGAGTACATCGGTGTGGTCTTGCCTCGCTGGGGACACACGCCCTTGTCTGTGCTTTGCTCGCACCATCGGGATGGGGAATTGGTACATCAAACTGCAGCGGCTCTCGGCATGCACATCGTTCGCGGAAGTTCGAATCGCGGCGGTTCGTCAGCGATCCGTCAACTTAAAAAGAACTCACAATTTTCCAGCATTGTGATTACTCCGGACGGACCGCGCGGGCCACGACGCGAAATGGCGATGGGGCCGATTTACCTTGCTTCGCTATTGAAAATTCCGCTTGTGCCGGTCGGGGTTGGTATGGATCGTCCGTATCGGTTGAACACTTGGGATCGGTTCGCGATCCCCCGTCCGCTTTCTCGCGTGCGGATGATTTTTGGTCCAAAAGTGATGATCGCCGCGCGCACGGATCGAGATGATTTGGAATTCAAACGATTGGCTGTTCAAGACTTGATGAACGACTTGACCGATCAAGCCGAAACTTGGGCCAGTTCAAAGAAAAAGCTGCTGGGCGAACAGGCTTTTACTCGGGATCGACGTGCCAATCAAATCGAGTTCTCCGACGCTCCCAGGTTGCTGCCGATGTCGGAAACTAAGGATGATTCTCTTCTTCGTCACACGGGATAGTCAGAGATGCCACCCTCTTTGAGAGCATCGTGCTTTAGCTGAATCCGGCTGAGATTGGCATCGGATTCACGCGACTAGAAATATTCTTTAAGCTGTTTCCGTGTTGTCACTCAGCTCGCCTATCGAAACAGAATGCCGGAACGATTGGCTTCTCGATCTATCGATGCCCCATTCTGTTCCGTCCGATATTGCTCGAAGCCACTCCGTTCCTGGTTGCCGATTCCGATGCTACGATTCCAATCGCGGACAAAGGCATTCGGTTCGGCCGGTTGGAACAATTGCTTTAGAGAATCGTTGACTTGAGGCAGCACATTCCGATTGGTGCGAGGCTCGTCGAGCGTTCCGTTTACATTGATCCATAAAATTTGCTGACTGCCCGCGTGATAGAGTTGGCTGATTAGCGGAATGTTAAATCGGCCTCGCCCCATGATCGAATAAAAATTCAAATCGATGTCACGATCAAGGTTCATCGTCCCGTTGCCAACGAGAGAAATCGCGTCGCCCAACATTTCGATACGATCAAAATTGATGTCTTCTCCGTCGATGGTGAAGTTTGCATTGCTGGTATCAAAGGCAGTTCGATCCGCATTGCCGACTTTGAGAATTTTTAGTAGCGACAGCATTACGGGTAGCTGATAAATTTTGGCTTCACGAAGTTGAATCGTTCCTGTCCCGCGATAGGAATGGGTTCCACGATAATTTCCTGCCAATCTTAAGGCGGCAAAACTATGACCAGAGATGTCGGTCAATTGTGGCGCGAACTCGCGACAAAACTGAGCAAGGTCGCCATCGGCGAGTGTAGTTTGAAGATGAAATTCGCCAGCCGGATCGGAACTCATTCGAGCATCGAAGCGAATGACTCCACCGTGCATCGATCCAGTGACTGATCGAGTCGTGGGCGGCGACTGTGGAAGCGGACTGACGTTCGGGGTGGCACTTGGAACGGGATTTGGTGCAATGTTTGGAGAAACATGAGAGCCGGAGCTGGCAAGTTTGAATTTTGCTTGATCGGCAAATGCTCCTGCGGCGGTGTGGCTGTTGTCGAGCCAGATGGGGCCGCTGATTTTCGTGATTTGAGCGTCGTGAATTGTCAACGAATCGATACTCAACTCTCCCGAGCAGGTCGCATTTTCTCCGTCGTACTGACCTGTCAAGTTTACTTTTCCAAACACATTCTCGAGCGGTAGCCCCACCTGCATTTTCGCTTGATTCATATCGAATCGCAAATCCCAAGCCATCGTGTTGGTCATACTGCTTGACGTGTTCGTCGTGGTGGTTGCGTTTGGAATCGTGGCAGTTGGCAGCGAGGTTGCCATGTTCGGTGAGGTGGTGGAAATGAGCTGAGCGGGATCGAATGCTATTTTCTCTTGTCCCGCCAGTGTGATTTCCCCGTGCACATTGAGTAGTCCTTGAAACGCCAAACCTCGAATTGGTGGTGCGAGATTGGCGGGCAAAGCGCTGATCAGGTCTTCGTCAACTTTGAGTGAGGTAACCAACATGTTCTTCAGTTTCACCGACCATGAGTCGTCGGAGTAATGACCGTCGCCTTGACAGACGACCCAAGTTCGACCGTGCAAGCCTTCCATATTAGAAAGTTGAACTTTGCCGTCACCAATTTTGATGCTTCCTGTCAGTCGTTTGATTTCGTAAGGGAACCAGGTCGGATTGATCGAGACCAAGTTTGCTTCCACACCGGCGACTGGTTTGGAAAGATTGGCATCGATGGCAACTGAGCATGAAGTGGCGCCCATCGGCAGTTGCATTTCGACTCGCATTTGATCCACCGTTCCGCGCGGACGAAAGCCAGCCCAGATTTCGCGGAGATCAGGATTAAGTGCAAATCTAAGTTGATTGTCGAGTGGCACCGCCGTGCAATTAAAAATTAGATTTAATCCGGCGGTTGGATTCCAGGTTCCATTGCAATTGATCTCGGCGCTACTGTTGCTGCCGATGATATCAACAAACGAGTATTGGTCATTGCGGACTTGCACTAATCCGCTAACGTTGTGAATTGGATAATGAAAACTATTGTGGCGGACGTTGCATTGCTTCAAGCGGATATCGAAAGACTTCGAAACGGGGCCGCCCGGGATTTGTTTGATGATCAAGCCGATGCCGCCCGCGCGACCCGACGGATTAAAGTCGTTGATGATCTTTGCCATCTTGGGCAGAGCACCAAGTGCCGTCAGCATTTTGTCATCGATCGGCAACTCTCCCGGCACGAGCAAGTTAATTTTATAGGTCGCGTTGGGGCCGACGTTCTGAACGACGCCTTCCATTTTCATCTCGGGTTGGTTAGCACCGTTGCGGATTGCGAACTCACACGTTTCGTTGTGCAGCAGGACTTCGCCCACACAATGGTCAACGGCGTAAGGCAACCGATTGTAAGAGAATGACATGTCGGTGAGCTGGGCGCGGACTTCGCGATTTAGTTGCGTGCCATCGTTTTGAAATCGAAACTGAATGTCACTGAGTCCAGCGGGAGAGTATTCCTCGCAAAGCTTCGCACAGAATTCGGGCAGCGAAGGCGTCAGTTTTTCATGGTGCGTGAAATCGAAGTCTTTGATCAGCCCCTCCGCCGTCCAAGTTCGACGAGGGAACAAGCCGGTCTGTCGGTACTCGCCTTCAAAGGGACTGTTTCCCAGCATTCCTCGAATCTGAGTCACGGCAATTTGCTGATTGTCGATGGCGAAACGGAGTTGTCCGTTTCGAATTGGCAGCGGCAGTTGAGGATCAGAATAACTGAAGTCGGTTAGTTGTCCGTCAAAGCGAAACTGGGGTTCAAACTCGAATTCCAGATCCCCAGATCCGGAACCGGTGATTGCGATTCGTCCGCTCACCGCCGGAAGTTGCTCAGAAGTTTGATCAAGTGATTGAACGTGCGATGGGTCGAGTGACTGGCGAAGTGACTGAGTCAATGATTGCGACAACGAAACGGGCAACATCTGCAAGAGCGAAGGTGACAGTTCGATTTGTGCGATCGAAAACTTTTCCAGCATCCATTGCTTTTGTGTGAGATCAAAAAACAGGGTGAAGTCCGTGTTCGAGATCAGTTGGCGGTGGAGGTGACCGCGAAGTTGGATCAGCGAGCGGCCTTCATGCTGCATCGGCAGGAC
>JBGSKR010000266.1:0-7684 GCA_041741135.1 Mariniblastus sp. | reverse complement strand
AACTTAACCTGCATGAGTTCATCATGAACCGCTTTGCCCCAATTCGCACCTACTTTTTTCTGGCGGGCACGTTTTGTCTGCTGCCCGTTCTCAATCAAGCAAGCGTGGCTGACGATTCGTTGAAAGCGAAATCGAGGACTGCGCCACAGCAAGTTGCAATCAATCAAGACGTGTTGGCTGGCTTGCGCGCGGAGCATCCACGATTGCTCGCGACCAAAGACGATTTCTTGCGACTAAAGCAAGTCGTTCAAGACAACCCAGTGGCTCAAAAATGGTTCAGGGATTTACTCGCCGACGCGGAGAAATTGCGAGAGCAAGCTCCAGTCGTCTACGAAATTCCTGACGGCAAACGACTACTCGCCGTTTCGAGGCGAACAAAGCAAAGAGTGCTGCTGCTGGGGCTGGTCTATCGCATCACGGAAGAACAAAAATGGGCGGATCGTTTGTGGCTGGAGCTTGATACGGTGACGAAGTTCAAGGACTGGAACCCAAGTCATTTTCTCGACACAGCGGAAATGACACTGGCCGTTTCGATCGGTTACGATTGGTTGCATGACAAGTGGTCGCAAGAGCAACGAACCCAGTTGCGGCAGGCGATTGTCAATCTTGGCTTGAAACAGTCGATGCCTTTTGATGTTCGGCAAAATTGGTGGTGGCGAGCGTCACACAACTGGAATCAAGTCTGCAACGGGGGAATGGTAGTTGGTAGCCTCGCAGTGGCGGACGAGGAACCTGAACTGGCGGCGAAGTTGATCGCGGCTTCGGTCGCGTCGTTGCCGCTAGCCATGAAAGAATTTGCGCCCGATGGTGGCTGGGGAGAAGGGCCCGGCTATTGGAGTTACGCGACGGAGTACAACGTGTTTTGCCTCGCCGCGATGCGAACGGCGCTGGGACATGATTTCGAGTTGTCGAAGATACCGGGCTTTGTAGAGACGGGCAATTTCCCGATGCAATTCGTGGGGCCGACTGGACTGGCGTTCAACTACGCGGATGGGCCAGCCGTGTTGGATTGGCGAGGAGCCTCACAGATGTTTTGGCTGGCCACTGCGTTTGAACAGGCAGGTTGGGCACAATTTCAGCTCGCCAGCATGAAGGATGCTCGTCCCAAACCGATGGATTTGTTGTGGGGCGCAAGGTGGCTTACGCAAAAAGCGAGATCCAAACCTCTACCGCTCGACAAAATTTTCGGCGGCATCGAGGTCGGCTTTCTCCGTAGCAGTTGGGATGATTCCAACGCGACTTTCATTGGATTCAAAGGCGGAGACAATCGGGTCAATCATGGCCATCTCGATTTAGGGAGCTTTGTGCTTGATGCCGATGGCGAGCGTTGGATCGAGGACCAAGGCAAAGACAATTACAACATGCCGAACTATTTCGGAAAAATGCGATGGAACTATTATCGCTTGCGCGCCGAAGCAAACAACACGTTGGTAATTAATCCTGACGATGGCCCGGATCAAAACGTGGATGCGACGGCGAAGATCTCGGACTTCCAATCGAAACCACATCTAGCCGCAGCCGTAATTGATTTGTCGAGTGCGTATCAAAAAGACGCCATCCGCGTTCGCCGCGGTTTCTTGTTGAAGGATCGTCGCGATGTTTTGGTTCAAGATGAGATAGAGTTAAAACAAGCCGGTGAGATATGGTGGTTCGTCAATACGTCAGCAACTGCCGAACTGGAAGACCACGATCGGACGGTCGTGCTCACGAAAAATGGCAAGACCTTGTATCTGAAGTTGCTCGCACCTGCCACTGCCAAATTCGAAATGGTCGACGCGGCCCCGCTCCCCTCGTCTCCCAATCCGGCGGGGCAGGCCCACCATACGCTCGAGAAGAATCCGATGAAGAAGATCGCGATTCATTTGAGCAATGTTGAACAGGATCGCATCGCTGTCTTGTTTTCACCCGACGCCGATTTCGAAATTGAAGTATTGCCAATTAACCAGTGGTAAAAGGTGAGGGCAGGTACAATGGTTGACGCTCTCGGGGATTGGGTTTAGTTGCGTGAACGCCCAGATCAATACGAATCGCGCCTGGCGGAATAATATTCCATATGAGTAATGGTAGAGTCAGCAAGAATGTTTTTTCTTAAGAGCCGAGAATTATTTGGCTTTTGAACGCGTGATCACCGAATCACTGACCCCAAGCCCCTTGCGGATTTTGAGTTACTGCCTGATGGGCCGTATGGCAGATTGCGGATTCGCCATTCAGGAACGGATGAACATCAAGCGATGTTGTCTGAGTGGCCAATCCCAGCTCCTAGAAAATGGCTGGAGTAGATTAACGAGCCTGCTTCGCTTCTAAAGGTGGGTTGACAGAGTTGCGGAGAAGCTGCTGGGTGAAGTTGGATATGGCAGTGAAAAGTGGCTCAAGAAGACAGCCGTTCGGCTGGGTCTGGAGTCATCGTTGGGCGTTCCTGGCAAGCCCCGGAAACGAAAATACGCACCTGGCCCTGTCGATTTGTCATGGCTTCCCATTTGTCTGTCAGTTTTTGCAGCCATATTAGCTTTTTCGGAAAAATCCAAAGATACAAGCATTGACTACCGGGCTTATCCAAGTTAACGTGTTGAATAGTTTCGATCTAGTTAGCTCTAGTTTGTTGGCATCGCCGTAGCACTGATATCTCAAAGGGTTTCCCAATGCAAGTTCGTTCCGTTTTCACAACTATTGTTTTGCTCGTCGCGGCGGTCATAGCGACAAATGTTTCCCGCGCTGACATTGTAAGTATTCCGCTGAACAATTTTGAAAGCGGACTTGGCTCTTGGACCCCAAGTGGCAACGCTCAGACGGGACTCTATATTCACACGGTCCAATTGCAGCCAACTGACGACACAACCACCAATTTTGCGGCTGGTGGGTCTCAAGCGGCCAGTATTGGTAAGTCTACCGGAGTACTTACTTCAAGTGTTGTGGATTTATCAGGTGGTGGCGCGAGCGAGTCGCTGACTATCGATTTGGGCTTCGTTTGGCACAACGGCTCAACAACGCGACGAGCCTTCATTGATTTTTCACCCGATGGAGGTACGACCTGGTTTCAGATGGCAAGAATGCAAACGGGTTCCGGTGGCGTTGTCAACAAAGTCGCTTCCACCGGAAGTGTTACGATTACAGAAGGTATCGCTGGCGCGGTTACATCGGGTGCCATCAACAATGGCACTCTCTCTGCCACCTTGTACAACGGCACGGCTTTCGGCAGCAACTCGGTGATTCGCATTCGCAACTTGGCGTCTGCCGGTGCCGATGCTCGACTGTTTATTGACAACCTAGCGGCGACATCCACTATTGAAATCGCCGGAATTCCTGAGCCCTCATCCTTGGCGCTGCTGGGCCTTGGCGGAATCCTGTTTGGCACGGGGCGTCGTCGCCGCAGCTGATTTGGAGTTAAGTTCCATTTCGAGCAAGTTCACCCGGCAGTTCCTGCCGGGTTTTTTTATGTTCGGAATGATTTTGGGCCGATGGATTTAAAATGCAAATCTCAGTTGCCGGTCGGTTGTTGTAGTCGCTGGATGCGAAATGGGGATAGGAATGCTCTGAAGCAAACCGATGCGAATATGAGGATGATTTTGACCTTGTATGTCAGGGCCATCAAGTGGCGCGTCATTGACTCCTAATGATCGTCCACTGTTCGTTGTCGCCGGCTTTCGTTTGATCAAACGGATGACCGTTTCTCGCTGGCCTCGTCGACCAGGATTTGTTGAATCGTGACCATTCCGAGTCGCTCTTGCCAGTGGCGCCTCTAAAATCGACGACGTTAGGGCAGGAATGGCGTGATGCTTGTACTTGAAGGATTATTTGAATGCTATGCTGTTCGGAATGCTTCAGCACGCTCCCAAGGAACTTATCCGGCTTGTTCATGAGGAATCAGTCGCAGATTCAATTCGGCCGCACGTTTTTCAAGGCTTCTCAGCACACGAGTTCGGTATTGTTTCTCGTAGTAATCCAGCCCTACGTCGACGTATTCTTTTCCATATTTGAGCATGTTGTAGACAATTTTGGCGAGTTTGTGCGCAGTCGCGGTGATTGCTTTGGGGGATCCGAGTCGTGCTCGTATGCGCCGGAAGAATGCTCCCAAAGCACAGTTGGATCGAGCCAATGAGAAAGCCGCCATCCGCAAGGTGGAGGCAGCACGATTGGCACTTGAGCGCGTCCTACCGCTAATCAGCTTGCCGCCTGTTTTTTTGCTGCCCGGACAAAGGCACAGCCACGATGTAAAATGCTTCTCGGTGGCCCAACGGTTCATATCCATCCCAATTTCCGATATCAACTCCAAAGCGGATTGCCCACTGATTCCATCGATCGAAGTCAGATCAACCCCCGACATTCGATATAACAGATTTCGCATATCGAATTCCGGAGCGTTGCTGCCAGCTTTCCTTGGCTTTAATTTCGGCAGTGCTTGTCCATCGCTGACATCAGCGAATGTGCCTAAGTGATTTTCAAGCTTTTGGTCTACCTCGGTCAGTTTGCTATGATAGAAACGGTATAAATCAACTGCTTGCTGCAAAGCAAAAAGGTGATCATCTCGCCAATTGCCTTCTAATGCTAATGCGATGGTTGATTCGTCGTTTTTGCACCTCGCGTCACGAAGCATAGCCAATTGTTGAGGATCACGAATTCCGGAAAGAATCGCATCGATAATTCGCAGCCCCGTTGAACCCGTAATATCCGCGATGACATGATGCAATTGGACATTCATTTGCATCAGAGCCTTCTGCATGTGTTGGACGTGCTGGCTCGCGTGGCTCACTAACATAGATCGCTGCCGCATATACGACCGCAAGACGCAAATCGCCGACTCCGGGTGAAACGATCCTGAGAGCAGTCCATAGGTATGCAGTTGTTGAATCCATTGACAGTCCAAAACATCGGTTTTGCGCCCTGGGACTCCCTTCAGTTTACCGGGTTCCACAAGTTTAACTTCAAATCCTTCGGCTTCCAGCAGCTCAAAAACCGGAATCCAATACACGCCCGTGGATTCCATCGCGACCGTTTCGATTCCACTTTCATTCAGCCATTCCGCCAGAGCAATGAGATCAGAGGTGAAAGTAGCAAAACAACGGACATTCGTTTCGTCTCGATCATCCGGAATCGCCACATAATGTTGCGTCGAACCGATATCGATTCCCGCCGCATTAAGGTTGACACGACTCAACGATTTCGGCAGCCCATTGGCGCTGATCGGAGTTCCACCACGACGACGAAATTTTGGTTTTCCAGACTTGCGATTTTTAGCCATGATCGAACTCCCAGTTAAGAAAGACGGACACAAACTGAAAAACGCGACAGGCGCGGGAGCAAACTCTGTTATTCTCCCAAACGGGGTCAACGTCAAAGACGAGCCACCAATGTCATTTTCAAGCAACTCCCGAGACCAGGCTGAGGAACGGGCACGAAGCACCATGTAGAGAACGGCCTTCTCGACCTATCACGCCTCATTTATAATACCAATCCGAGAATCCTAGCCAATAGTTCCTCGCTATCATTGGGCCGCGCGCGGCCTGCGTGGGCTGAGGAGCAACCTGCCAAGGGATAGCTGGGTCAGGGCGGGAAGAATGTCTCGCTTGGCCTCGGCAAAACTTGTGTTTTACCGAGGTTTTGTTTTTGAATTTTAAATTGTTATTCATTCAAATCATTCTTTTTGTCCTGCCATGCCTTAAAAAAACCTATCACGCTCGCGAGCCTTACACAAATCGCTACCACAGATTCTTCTGACGAACCGTATTTTAAGCTACCAAAAAAAACACCCGCTCACTTTGAAAAGCAACCGGGTGATTTAAAATTTTTGCTACTGAAAGAAAGCGAGTCGATTAACGTCGATCGCCGCCACCGGAGCGACCGCGATCACCTCCGCCGCCGCCACTTCGTCCACGATCACCGCCTCCTTCACTACCGCCACTTCGTCCGCGGTCTCCACCGCCAGAACGACCACGACTTCCGCCGCCACCGCTTCCACCACCGGAGCGACCGCGATCTCCGCCGCCACTTCGACCGCGATCACCACCGCCACGAGAACCACGGTCTCCGCCGCCTCCAACACTGCGGCCGCCGTCTCGATCATCACGCGGTGGACGATCAAAATTTCGTTCGCCGTCTCCTGAACCTTCGTCGCCTTCGGCTGAGGCACCGACGGGAACGAGGTCGTCTTCGAGTCCTAGTTCTTCGAGGGCACGACGACGGCTCAGTTTGACTCGGTCATTGCCATCGACATCGATGACCAAAACTTTCATCTCGTCACCGACGTGGCAAACGTCTTCCACGTTATCGATGAAGCCCGTCGAAAGTTCGCTGATGTGACACAGTCCATCTCGACCGGGCAGGATCTCGACGAACGCACCAAAGTCCTTGACGCTGCTGACGGTTCCGTTGTAAATCTTTCCGACCTGAACGGTGGCCGTGCAGTCTTCGACTTTCTTGAGCGCGACTTGAGCGAGTTCACCGTTGAGTCCGGCAACGGTCACGCGACCGTCTTCAGCGACTTCGATGACCGTTTGGGTCGCTTCTTGGATTGCACGAATGTTCTTCCCGCCAGGGCCGATCAACATACCGATTTTTTCAGGGTCGATATGAGTGACCAGCAAACGCGGTGCGTGAATCGACAGTTCGTCCGATGGACGAGAAATGGCGGTCAACATGATTCGCAGAATGTCGATGCGAGCTTCGCGAGATTGAGCCATCGCATGTTTCAGAATTTCCGTGCTGATTCCGCGAATCTTCAGGTCGAGCTGAATGCCCGTGATGCCGACTTGTGTTCCCGCGACTTTGAAATCCATGTCACCGAAGTGATCTTCGCTACCAAGAATGTCGGTCAGCAATTCGTAGCGATCGCCTTCTTGAACCATGCCAATCGAGATACCAGCGACTGGATTTTTGATTTTCACACCAGCAGCCATGAGTCCCAAAGTTGTTCCGCAAACGGTTGCCATCGAAGACGAACCGTTGGATTCCAAAATGTCGGAGACCACACGAATCGTGTAAGGAAACTCATCGGCATCTGGCAGAACGGGGTTGATGGAGCGTTCGGCAAGCGCACCGTGACCAATTTCACGACGACCTGGGCCGCGGATTGGGCCGCACTCACCGACACTGAACGACGGGAAGTTGTAATCGAGCATGAACTTTTTCGAATACTCATCCAGCAAGCCATCGACGCGTTGTTCATCACGTCCAGTGCCAAGCGTAATCGTAATCAGGGCTTGAGTTTCGCCGCGTTGAAACAAAGCGGAACCATGCACGCGTGGAATAAGATTCGTGCGGCATTCGATCGGACGCAACGTTTTACTATCGCGACCATCGCCACGGACGCCACCCAATATCGAATCGCGAACGGCACGTTCTTCGAGATCGTGAATCGCGGCAGAAAGTGCTGGACTGCCGATCGCATCGGGTGCGCTGCGGTCAGGAATCATTTCGGATTTGATACGATCCTTGACGATTTTTTTCGCGGCACCTCGTTCGTGTTTGCCGTGGACTTCCATGGCGGCTTTGAGGTCGTTGTAGTAACGGTCCTTGATCGTGTTGTACAACGATTTATCGACGGTTACTTCATACGGATCTTTTTGGACGTTACATTTTTGATACAGCTCGCGTTGGAGTTCGAGAACTTGTTTGCAAGTTTCGAAAGCAAATTCAATCGCGGCCAGCATGTCGGCTTCGGGAACCTCGCGGGCGAAACCTTCGATCATCG
>JBGSKR010000265.1:0-5877 GCA_041741135.1 Mariniblastus sp. | reverse complement strand
GACCGAACGCGGGGTATAGAACTCGCCCGCTTTTTTGTTGGTGGCATCGGCGAATTTCTTGATCAAGTACTCGTACGATTGCCCGAGCACATCGGCCTTGGCCGTGGAATTGCCTAGTGAGAGTCGGGAGAAATGCTCGATCAAATCGCGCAACAGCGAGTCCGAGAGCCGGTCTTTGTTTGTCCATTGCGCATCGCCAAAAATCCCATAAAGCGTGTGCGGATTGGCTTGCTCGATGCCTCGCATCGCTGTTTGTAATGCCTGCCCGACATTGGTGGTCACCTTTCGCACATCAGCCCAGTGGCAATCCTCGGGAATTTGGAAGCCGTAGTTCTCGGAGAATAACGCGGACTCTTCATCTCCGTCGAACGCATTCAGTGCAGCGGTGTATTCCTCGTCATGGACGTCCGAGATGCGCTTAAAGAAGAGTAACGGGAACACGTACGACTTGAAGTCTGCCGCATCGACCGGCCCTCGCAGTATGTTGGCGGATTCCCAAAGATGCGATTCAAGTTGAGAGAGTGTGATGCTCATGGGATCGAGGTCGCTGCGAGAGGCGTCGGCAGTTTTCCAGCATTCAATTAGCTTTGGCATTGAGCGACATCTTGATGAACTTTAGATCATGCCTTAGCCGTGCTGCTGATAGGTGGCAATCAGGACGGCTTAGCGAGCAATCGATTCGGGCGAATCGTGGATTCCCAAGTAGAAGTCGCTGCCGTCAATTCTGACGACGGATTGTCCGGAAAGATGATAACGCCGCGCTGCCGCTCTGGCTTTTGGTCTGGCCATTTGCAGAACTCCCATTCAAGAACCACTGACGAACCGGCGCATGGGGTAGTTTTTCAGTAGTCATTTCTTAAAAACGGGACTGCTCGCCACTGTGGCGGTGAAACTCGATGAGCATTCCAGACGGTTAAAAGCAATATGAAATCAAGGGTGGTAGACGGGACTTGAACCCGCAACCTCTGGAATCACAATCCAGCGCTCTAACCAATTGAGCTACAACCACCATAAGTTTGAGGAAGGATCGTTCGAGTTAGAATCACGGCAAGCCAACTGATCGTCACGACAAAGCAATTCTACGTGCGTTGGAACGGCTAAGTTCCAGACACGGATCGTTTTGAACTATACTAAATCCGCTACCAAATCTTCGCCACGAATTTTAACCGACCCCCACACCTCGGTCAACGTACCATGTCTCGACAATCGGTTTTCGACGCCAGCCTCAGATTCTTTCTGTCTCCGATCAATCCGTATCTCGATGATCCCGCAGTGACGGAAATCATGGTCAATGGACCAAGCCAAGTCTACGTCGAGCGGCGAGGGCAGATCCAAGCGACCGAAGCCCGGTTCGCCAATGAAGATGCGCTCCGCTCGGCGGTCAATAATCTGGCTCAATCCGTCGGTCGAATCATCACTCCTGATCGGCCGGTGCTCGATGCTCGCTTACCCGATGGCTCTCGCGTCCACGCGATTATCCCGCCCGGTTCGCGCGTGGGAACTTGTTTGACCATTCGAAAGTTTTCTCGCGACCCGCTGACGTTGGTCGATTTGATTCGCTTTGGCAGCCTCACCGATTCGGCAGTCGAGTTTTTGGAAGTCTGCGTACGACTTCGCAAAAACATCATTATCGCTGGCGGTAGTGGTACTGGAAAAACGTCGATGCTCGGGGCGCTTTCGGAAGCTATTCCCGAAGGCGAGCGAATTATTGTGATCGAAGACACGTCCGAGTTACGCTTGCATCAACGACATTGTTTGTATCTGGAGGCACAGCCCGCGTTGCGCAAAGCGCAGCTTGATCTTACCATTCGCGAGTTGTTTCGCGCCTCGTTGCGCATGCGTCCCGATCGAATCGTCGTCGGAGAAGTCCGTGGAGGCGAAGCACTCGATTTGATCCAATCCATGATCAGCGGTCACGAGGGCAGCCTGTCAACCGTCCACGCTAGTTCGGCATTTGACGCGCTGGTGCGGTTGGAAACGTTGTCGCTGATGTCGGAAATTCAAATTCCTGTTTATGTGGCGCGTGCGCAAGTCGCTTCGGCAATCGATATTGTCGTTCAGTTGACTCGCAATCCCGAAGATGGTCGCCGCCGCGTCACCAAAATTGTCGAGGTCCTACGTCTGAATGCCGACAATCAGTATGAAACGCAAGATTTGTACGATTTGGCGGAAGTCGAGGCTGTTGCGGGTGGCGAGGCAGCGGCTGGTTCGATGGGCGGCGAGTCATCCGCTCCCAAACTGGAACTGACACCGACGGGCGTCCTGCCGACCTTTGCCGATCTGCCACGTCGATTGGGGATGCAACGCTATGTCGATGCCTCAAAAGAATTGTGGACAGCAGGCACTGCCGAACGCTAGAATAAGTCGATGAAGAATTTTCAAAACAGAGACCGTCAGAGAGTGGGGCTTCACCGCTCATTGCGTAGGCGTCCCCGCCTGCTCCGTGGTTTACGGATTCTTCAAATGGCCCCTCGTCAGGGCGTGGCGTCGCTGGATTTTGTGTTGATATTGGGGATCGTTTTGCCGTTGGTGTTGTTTTTGTGGACAGTGGTTCCGCGGATGATTCGTCTCGTTTACCACATGACCGTGGTGATCATCGGCTCGCCATTGATGTAGTTTCGTTTGTTTTTTAGTAACCGTTCACGGATTGTAGCCGGACTCGTGAGAGTTCGGAAATTCTACAAACAGATAAATCCGAAGTCTCACGACTTCGGCTACGAACCATAGATAAATCCGAAGTCTCACGACTTCGGCTACGAACCATGTCGATAAACGACATTTTTCAAAATCACCGTGAAGGGTTACGTTTTTTATTTTTCTTGCTCCGCGTTTTCCTGCCTTCCCCTGCCCTGTAACCTGGAATTTGAACATGAAGAAATTATTGTCGTTGCCAAAAGTTCTCAAAGAGATTCACGACGATGAAGACGGTGCGGTGAGCCTCGAAACCATCTTGATCATCGGCGCAATTGCGTTGCCAATTTTGATTTTCTTGATCATGGTTGCATGGCCTCGGATTCAAGATTTTTTCAATCAAGGCATGCAAGACCTGGAACAAGGGGCGATGGACGCGAGAAATTGAGCGTCTCCATCCAATGATCGCTACTGTCGCTTTGTTGGTGTTGATGTTGAGCGCGACCATTACGGATATTCGCTGGCAGAAGATTTATAACAGTACGACTTACAGTGGCATGGTGGCCGCGTTTGCACTGGCGGGACTGGCATCGATTAGTGGAGAGGAAGTATTCAGTCAGATCAAAATCGGAGATAGCCTACTCGGCTGGTTGGCTTGCGGGTTGTTGATGCTCGTTTGTTTCGTGATGTTTCGGGTAGGCGGCGGCGACGTGAAACTGCTGGCGATGATGGGTGCTTTTTTGGGAGTCGAGGCGGGTTTGCAGGCGTTGTTGTGGACGTTTGTTCTCGGAGCGGCGATGGTCGTCGTGATTTTGATTTGGAAGGTCGGAGTTTGGACGCTGCTTGGTCGGACTTGGCGACAAGTCATGACTCGAATGCAGTGGGGCAAGTGGGAGCCATTGTCGGCGGACGAGAGCCAGCAATTAAAGTCACCGCTGTATTTGGCTCCGGCGGCGCTGGCGGCAGTTTTGATCGTTAAATTTTCCTTGCTGGGTGCCTGATCGGAATGATAGTGAAGCCATGATGATCGACTGCTTCTATTCCTGTTTGCCTTGGTTCGCCATTTTGCTGGCGGCGGTGTTCTGCTGCCGCGTGCTGCTCTGGGCGATGCAGGCGAAAGCAGATTGGTCGCAGTTGCGATCAATGCATCACTGCGAGTCGGGCAGTGTTCAAAGTTTGAGTTTTGTGTTGACGCTGCCGTTTTTTGTGATGATGCTGATGTTGATCGTGCAAGTCACTCACATTATGTGGGCCAGCGTCGTCGTGCATTATGCAGCGTTTGCTGCGATCCGTTCCGCAGTGGTTTGGATTCCATCGAACGCGGGTTTCGACGAAACGGAAAATCGGATCGGTTCGTTTCAAGTCATTGACACTCGTGGTGGCGATGTTCAATACCGTATCTGGCCGGGAGGATTGAAATCAGAAAAGATCGCACAAGCCGCTGTGTTGGCGACGGCGCCGCTGGGGCCATCTCGAGATTTGGGTTATCCATTAAGCCCCTCTCAATCGCGAACCAGCGATGCCCTAGCCTCGGTGTACCGAGGGTTGGATGCCGATTCCGTCGCCAATGGAATGATCGCGACTCGGCTGAGAAACAAACTGGCTTACGGTTACCAAAATACGAGCGTTGATTTAACTTTTTGGCATCGCATGGGATGGTTTGAACGCTATCACGATCCAGCGTTGCAAGTTCATTATGAAATCGGTCCGGATTACGATGACTTTCATCGGAACGAAGTCGGTTGGCAAGATGATATTACGGCAACGGTGACCTATCAGTTACCTTTGTTGCCCGGACCGGTCCGTCTGTTCTCGCGAGTCGTTCGTCAAAACGGTTCGCCGCAGACCGATGTCAGTGGTCGAGTGTATGTGTTCCCGTTGTCCGCTTCGGCGACCATGATCAACGAAGGCGAAAAAGCCTTGCTCTCGTACTGGCAGGAGGAGACTCAATGAAGCGATGCCAACCGAGGTTCTCCCGAAAACAACACACTACGAAAACTCGCGATCGGCGAAACACGACAGTCGCTCATCTCACGGACGAAACACATGTGTTTGATGGCTTGAGCGACAACAGCTTGCTGCATCGCTGGCTGGCGAAGGTCGAAGGTTTTCATCGTAATGACAGTGGTTCAATCAGCATCATTTCTGTATTTGCGGTGATTTTTCTGGCCATGCTGTTGGGCATGTTGATGAACATCGGTCGCCATGTGGATCGAAAAATCCAAATGCAAAACGGAGCCGACGCTGCGACCTATTCCGGTGGTGTAGTGCTTGCTCGCAGCATGAATACGTTGGCATTCACCAATCATCTGTTATGCGATGTCTTTGCTTTGACGGCTTATTTGCGCGAGGCTCGTGATCGCAACTCGGAACCATTGTCGCAGATGGTACTCGATGCTTGGGAAGACGTGGCTCCGAAATTTGCCGATGCTCCGCTGCAAAAATTTTCGGATCTCGCGCAGGCGATCCCACCAAAAATTCCGCTGGAAAAAGAATTGGTAACTTTATTCAGCCAGCAGAACGCGGCTGTTTCCGAGCAACTGTTGCCTGTCATGGAAGAGATTTTAGCGATGGAATTGATCCCCGAGTTTCAACGGACTTTGGTCACATCGACGCCGCGCTTGGCTCTTAACGCGGCTGATGAAATCGCTCGGCGTCACGGTCCTGCGAATTCGGGTTTAAGTGCTGGATCGCCGATGGGATGTGTCTTATGGCGCACGGATGCCGAGGCGTTTGATTCAAGTGCCGAAGCCGATCGATCAACATTACCCGCTGCCGATCCGATATCCGACACCACCGAGTTTCAGCCGAGATACATGCAAGATGGAATTGCGCAACGACGCAATCTTGCGAATGAGTATTTGAGGCAGCTCAACAATACGATGTTGCGCGATTTTGATCGCGTCGGAAACATGTCGCAGTTCGCCAATCTGTGGCGCGGTTTTACTTGTGGCTATCTGCAAGAGTTGTTGGCCGAGTATCCGAGTTCTAATATCCCGTACCAGCTTCGCCGTAGTTCGTTGCAGCAATCCGATCAAAACGCATACATCGACAGCGAGACGTCATTTGTGGGTGTCGTCTATTGGCAGAAGATGCCCGAACGCTTACCGGGCTTGTTTAACAATTCGCTTGACGCAGACGATTCAGCGTTCACTCAAATTCGATTATTCTTGCCGCGACCTCGATTGATCTACGATCCAACATTGGAACCCGAACATCAGATTTACCGGCAAGGAATTCCACGAC
>JBGSKR010000264.1:0-6045 GCA_041741135.1 Mariniblastus sp. | reverse complement strand
TTGAATGCCAGCGGTATCGTGGGTGTGGAAATGGATCGGCAAACCGATTTCCTGTTTCAAAGTTTTGATCAGCAAGGCGGCGGCATCCGGTTTACATAACCCAGCCATGTCTTTGATCGCCAACATGTGCGCACCCATCTTTTCGAGTTCTTTGGCAAGATCGACGTAGTATTTCAAGTCGTATTTTTTTCGCTGTGGGTTCAGCAAATCGCCCGTATAACAAATCGACGCTTCGCAGATGGCTCCCGTCTCCAGCACGGCGTCCATCGCGACTTTCATGTTGGGAATCCAATTGAGCGCATCGAACACGCGGAAGACATCCAGTCCGGCGTCGGCGGTTTCTTTCACGAACGTGCGCACCACGTTGTCGGGGTAGTTGGTGTATCCAACGGCGTTGGAAGCTCGCAGCAACATTTGCAAAAGGATGTTGGGGACTTTGGCGCGAATGTCGGCGAGTCGTTGCCAAGGGTCTTCTTTGAGGAACCTCATCGACGTGTCGAACGTCGCTCCGCCCCACATCTCCAGAGAAAACAGATCGGGCGCGAGACGCGAGTAGGCTTCGGCAATGTTCAATAAATCGTGTGTGCGAAACCGTGTGGCATGCAGCGATTGGTGGGCGTCGCGAAAAGTCGTGTCAGTGATGAACAAGCGTTTCTGATCGGCCACCCAGCGAGAAAATTTTTCCGGACCAAGCTCTTTCAATTTGTCTCGCGTGCCAGCAGGCAGCGGTGCGAATGGATCAAAGTGTGGAATCGGAGCCGGTTCGCGTCGAGTCGCGACTGCCCTGCCCTGCACCAGTTCATTGCCGTTGACAATCACATTGCCAAGAAAGCTAAGCAGTTTCGTTGCGCGGTTTTTTCGAAGGGGGAACTCAAACAGCTCGGGCGTTTTGTCAATGAAGCGAGTCGTGCAATCTCCGGCAATGAAGGTCGGGTGATCGAGCAGCTTCAGCAGAAACGGGATATTGGTTTTCACGCCACGGATGCGAAACTCCATCAGACAGCGACGAGCTCGCTGAAGAGCGTCAGAGAATCGGCGACCACGCGCGGTTAGTTTCACCAACATCGAATCATAAAACGGATTGACTACGGCTCCCGAAAACGCGGAACCGGCATCAAGTCGAACGCCTGCTCCGCCGGGGGAACGATAGTGCATCACGCGCCCGTAATCTGGCATGAAGTTGTTGCCGGGGTCTTCGGTCGTGATCCGGCACTGGAGGGCAAATCCGTTGGTGGTGATTGCGGCTTGATCGCCAAGTCCAATTTCTTCGTCGGACAAAGGCAAGCCTTGAGCGATCAAGATTTGCGATTTTACAATGTCGACGCCGGTGACTTCTTCGGTGACCGTGTGTTCAACCTGGATGCGTGGGTTGACTTCGATGAAATAAATTTCGTTTGTGTCCGCGTCCACAAGAAACTCGACGGTTCCCGCATTTTGATAGCTCACTTGTTTGCCGATTGCGATTGCGGCATCGCAAAGCGCTTGACGAACGCTTGATCTCAAACTCGGAGCGGGCGCGATCTCGACAACTTTTTGGTGACGCCGCTGAACAGAGCAGTCGCGTTCGTAGAGGTGGACGAGATTGCCGTGGGAGTCGCCGAGCAATTGGACTTCGATATGCCGCGCGTGTTGAATGAACTTCTCGACGAAGACTTCCGCACTACCGAAAGCCGAAAGAGCTTCACGTGACGCTTGTTCGAATGCGGTATCGAATTCGTCTTCCGACTGAATGACTCTCATACCTCGTCCACCACCGCCATGAGAAGCTTTCAGAATCAGTGGATATCCAAGCGAATTGGCTTGTTTGCGACCGGAAGCGATGTCTTTAATCGCGGCATCTGTTCCACCAAGTACTGGCACGCCCGCTTGTTTAGCGATCATCCGCGCGGATGTTTTGTCACCAAGTTTTTGCAGCGTATCGAATGAAGGCCCGACAAAGATAATCCCGTTTTCATCGCAGGCCTTTCGCAGTTCTGGATTTTCGGAAAGAAAGCCGTAGCCGGGATGAATCGCGTCGACGCCGTGTTCGAGACTGATTCGAAGCAGGGCGGGGATGTTGAGATAGGACTTGATCGGTTCGCCGGGAACGCCAATTTGGTAGGCTTCGTCTGCTTTGAAGCGATGCAGCGCGTAGCGGTCTTCGTGGGCATATACCGCAACGGTTCGAATCCCGAGTTCGCTGGCGCTGCGAAAGACTCGGATGGCGATCTCGCTGCGGTTGGCGACAAGTAGTTTTTTGATTGGCTTCATGGTGGTGGTTTCAAAACGGAGAACAAATTTTAACGGGATCGCATGTGGTCGCTGACTATCTTACACGCGAGATGACACTTTTGCCCACCCTCGATTTTTCGACGCAAAGTCGATGAAAGTTCGTGGTCGCTTAAGTCAATAGCGAAACTCCAGTACGTTTCGTTAAATGATAGAGACTAAAGAACGTTCGGTGATTGCGAGAAAAGTTCAGTTGCTGTCATGGAGAGATTCCGACATTGGTACGACTTTCTAAAACGGTTAGAATTCGTGACCTCTTGATTCCGTCGATTCGCAACGTTGTTTTATTGTCGTCTTTCGCTCCGCGAAAGATCAAGTTGGCGCTTCTTTCGCGGAGCGAAAGGCGACACTTTTTGATCGCACGATGCTTAGCTTGAAGCCCTATACTTGAATCCATATTTCAAATCATTCATGACTTTGGTGTTTTGCCAATTCGATATTCCATGAAAAATGAAATGAGTGTTCCGCTCGAACGACAAAGATCCATTGAAGCCGTGATCGAAGCGCGGATCGAAATGAAGCGGCGAAAGCAAATTGCGGCGGAGGCAATCCATCGCTCGAGCTACCAGTGTGAATCCCGGCGGCCGCTGGTTTGTCTGCTGTTTGTGATGCCACTGATTCTGGCTTACGAAGTCGGCACGATTTTATTGGGAGGCTTTGCTCAACGCAGCGGTGTCGACCAATGGCTTTCACAATTGTTAGTTACCATTGGAGTCGGCAAATTGATCTTGCTACCGATCGTAACAACTACGATTTTGATAGTCTGGCATCATCGCATTGACGACCACTGGAGACTGCGTTTTCAAGTGTTTGGGTTAATGATTTTGGAATCAGTGGGGTTGGGATTGATGCTCTTTTGGGCGGCCAATGCCTTTCATTTGTTGGCCCATGCGGCGTCGCCTGCAATCGTCGATACGTCGCTGAGATTAGCTCCGCACGAGTGGTGGGCTGCGACAACGGCAATGATTGGCAGTGGCATTTATGAAGAACTGTTTTTTCGATTGATCGTACTGTTACCGTTGATTCATTGGCTGAGCAAACAGATTGATCCGCGGCAGGCGAAAGTCATTGGAATCCTCGCGGTTAGTTTTTTGTTTGCATCGCTGCACTACGATTTCATCAATCCATCGGGTGCGGTGTTCGAATGGTCAAGTTTCAGTTTTCGTTTTTTCGCAAGCGTTGCCTTTAGCGTTTTGTTTCTCTATCGCGGATTTGGGTTAGCTGTCGGAGCGCACGCCGCGTACGATGTGTTGACACAATTGTAACTGTCGTTGTTGTCTGAATTTGTTTTATGTCAACACCGTTTTCAGAAAATATTGCGTGCCAAACTTGCGTTTTGGATTCTCTTTTTGCCAACAATTTATGTCGGAAAAAATTGGCTGAATCGTTCACTGAAAACCGATTTTGATTGAGTCGGTTTGTTACAATTAAGCAGTGATGTTAGCTTCATCGCAGTGGTTAATTTTTTTTGTTTCATGAAAGCTGAACGTGTTATCTGTCCGACCAAAAATCACTGAATTAAACTTCAGCTTGTTTGCGAGAAGTGTTCATCCCGAATTGTTCGAGGTTTGCGTCAGCCGTACGTTTGTACGGGAACAATATCAACTTACCTTGAATATTACACGCGATGGACACACGGCTTGTTTTCAAAATGATCGGTGTTTGCTCACCGAGATCAGCGCGAGTGCCCTACACCCGCTGCCCACTCAACAGATGCTTATATCTCATTCAATTCAGCATCCCAGCAAACATACGACGTCGTATCAGAATGTCGTTTTTCGCTCCAAAGTTGAGATGGAAAGTGTTCATCCAAGCGTTTTTGTTACCATTCAGCAACAGCTAAATGAACAGTTGGAAGTCGAAGGACTCGTCCACCGATTTGAATCGAATGGTCGTATCGCGTTTGGTGCGATTAGCTACATGAATGTGCAGTCATTTCAAAAACACGTACTCGTCCGCTCGTTTCACACCTTCCCAGATACCTGCACTGTGATGAAATCAGAATCACGGTTCTCGATCATTTGAATCGGGGGATTGTCAAATCGATAACTATTCCATGAATTCGATCACGGCCTGATTGAAAGCGATTGGATTTTCAAGTGGCGACAAATGTCCGGCGTCTGGAATGCAAACAAACTGCGACCCCGTAACTTGATTCGCATTCTCCTGCATTTCCGCCAGTGGCGTAATCCCATCATGTTCGCCAACAATGAATAACGTAGGAATCTTGATTTGAGCCAGCCACTCCGTCGCATCGGGCCGCTCGCCCATCGCCAATTGGGCTTGCGCGACGACCTCATGTTTTGATTCCGCGATCACGCTGCGAATGAGTTCGACGTCGTTTGCACGATGCTGCAAGCTGTGAGCCGAGAACATTTTGGCGGGCATCTCGTCAGCCATCATTTTGGTTCCATGAGCGAGAACCGATTCAGCGCTGACACGTCGTCCGCGAGCCACTGTTTCACTATCGGCGGCCGCTCGCGTATTGCAGGCGATTAAACGGTTCAGTCGATTTCGATGGTTCTTCCAAAATTGCCAACCGATGTATCCGCCCATCGAGAGCCCACAAAAAGTGACTTGCTCGATTTCTAACTCATCGATCAGGTCAACCAAGTGATCGGCAAACCTGCGCATCGAAACCGGACCGCTTTCCGATTCACTTTCGCCAAAACCCGGCAAGTCCGGACAAATCACGCGGGCCGTTTCAGAAAGCGAATCGAGCTGATACCTCCACATCGAGTGATCCAGTGGAAATCCGTGAACCAGCAAAATCGCAGGGCCGCTGCCAACATCGATCAGATTGATTATGCTTTCGCCGATTTTAATTTGAGTCATTTAAACCCCCGCCAACTTCAAACACCAATTGATCGCCAGCACCGCCACTAAAAATATCGGCACTCCGTATATCCCAGTTGGTTGCCACGACTTGCCCACTATTTTTAAACGGCAGATCTGCATTAACCGCCACGGTAGTTGCGCGAACACAAAACCGTAAAACAAAAAACTGGCCCGGTTGAGATTCCAAGCGTCGTTCCAGCGCCCATGACTGATAGCGATAAACGATCGTGTCATACCACACCCTGGACAATCGATTCCCATCAAGTTTCGCGAACTGCACATCGACGGCAAGGGCTGACTAAGTCCCGGCAGATAAACTCTACTTTCTTCATTGAAGTTCATGATGAACGAAAGCCCAATAACAACCGCCGCCATCGCAAAAAACATCCCGTGCATGGCGATATCCGACCGCGGCACGGGAGTAGCATTTTCAGCGGATGGATTTGGTTGCATGTTCAATGGTTAGGTCTGGTTGCTATTGAAAAGACAGTCGGTTGACGGCAGGTTGCAAACTTGGTCATACGGTTTTGGGTATATCGCCATCTGACTACTGATCTCGCCAAAATCTTGGCGAAAACAAAACCAGAATCGGTAAAACTTCCAGTCGCCCCAGCATCATCAACCAGATAAAAAGTGCTTTCGAGACGCAACTGAAATTCGAATAGTTCTGAGTCGCGCCGACGACTCCCAATCCAGGACCAATATTGTTCAGCGTCGCTGCCACAGCACTCGCCGAATCGATCATTTTATTAGACGGATTGGTTCCCCAAGTCAAATTGGATTCGAACATCACCAAAAAGGCAAATCCAAACACGAATAACGACGTGACTAATCCGAAATAGACCAAAATCGAATGACGCAAAGTTTGATCTTCGGTTGGCTTTCCTTGGACTCTTAACAGTTTAACCTCTTTCGGATGAAATGAATGCTCGACTTCTA
>JBGSKR010000263.1:0-7518 GCA_041741135.1 Mariniblastus sp. | reverse complement strand
TCTTGCGACAATTTTAGACCACGGACCTTTTTTGCTTCTTACTACCTACTGCCAACTGACCACTGCTAACTGCTAACTTCCCCATGCTTATTTCAAAAAACTGGCTTGCCGAATACGTGAAACTCGACATACCTCTTGAGACGCTGATTGATCGGCTCACGATGTCGGGACTGAACTATGATGGCAACGAACATGTTGGAGACGACATTGCACTTAACCTCGAAGTCACCAGTAATCGGCCCGATTGTCTTGGGCATATTGGCGTCGCTCGCGAGGTTGCTACCGTCTTCGATCAAGAGCTTTGCGTTCCTGATCCGAAACCCATGACCGGCAGCGAATCGATTTCAAGGCAATGCTCGGTGACCATCGAGTGCCCGGAGACGTGTTTTCGCTACACGGCCCGTTTGATTCGTGGTGTCAAAATTGGCCCGAGTCCAAAATGGATGCAGCAGCGTTTGCAAGCGCTGGGAATCGGGATCGTCAACAACATTGTCGATGCGACTAACTATGTGATGTTCGAATGTGGTCAACCGTTGCATGCGTTCGACTACCAAAAAATTGCCGGCAAAAAGATCATCGTTCGTCACGCCCGCGACGGTGAGAAGTTGGTGGCGATCGATCATAAGACTTATGCTTTGACGCCGGACATGTGCGTGATCGCCGATGCCGAAAAACCGATTGCCCTTGGCGGTGTCATGGGCGGAGCTGACTCCGAGGTTGACGCTGACACTCGCGACGTACTGATCGAAGCCGCCTACTTCGAGCAACTATCGATTCGCACGACGGCTCGCAAGCTGAATCTCCACAGTCCCTCGTCGTTCCGATTCGAACGCGACATCGATTCAGCGGGACTTGATTGGGCCAGCCGACGTTGCTGTCAGTTGATACTCGAATCGGCAGGCGGGGAGTTGGCTGAAGGTTGCCTTGATGTTGGCACGCCACCGGCGACGATGGCTGCGGTTACCCTGCGTTTTGCGCAGCTAAAAAGAATTCTCGGCATCGAAATTCCCACCGAGTTCGCGATTCACACGCTTCGTTCGCTTGGTCTGACCATCGAAAAAACCAACCAAGATTCGATTACGGTGCTCGCGCCGAGTTGGCGGAAAGATCTCCCGCGCGAGGTGGATTTGATCGAAGAAGTCGGACGAATTTACGGCTACGACCAAGTTCCCGATGACGTGGCGGTGCCGATGGCGGCTTCGCATCGTCCGACCGCCGACCGCGTCCTTGATAAAGTCCGCTCAGTGCTCGTGGCGGCCGGATTCGACGAAGCCGTGACGGCCAGTCTGGTTCCGCAACCGTGGGCTGAGTCATTTAGTCCGTGGTCTGATTCGCCGCCGCTGCAAAGCAGTCAACCGATGCTGGGCGTGCTTGAGAAAGCTTCGCAGAATATTGGCGCGGTTGATTTGCTGCGCCGGAGCTTGGTTCCCAGTTTGCTGGAAGTTCGCCGAGTCAATCAAGATCGGTTTAACGATGACGCGGAACTTTTCGAAACCGCCAAAGTTTATTTGGCAAGTTCCGGCGGAGGCATCCCCGATCAGCCCACCAAATTAGCTCTGGTCAGCGGACGTCGATACGCGGACGTTAAGGGCGTGTTGGAGGCTTTGGTGCGAACGATTGCACCCACGAACTCGTTATCGGTCGCGTCTTGCGAGTTTGATTTGCTGGACATCAGTCGCTGCGGTCAGTTGCACTTGCAAACTGCCAGCGGAAGTAAGCCACTGGGCTGGATCGGTGAAATTTCTCCCGCCGCCAAAAAACAGTTCGGCCTGCGAACCGTCGTGACGGTTTGCGAAATCGATCTAGCGACACTTGCCGATTCAGCACAATTGATCTCGCAGCATCGATCGCAAAGTCCGTTTCCGCCGGTTTCTCGCGACTTCAATTTTATGGTCGACAATGCAATCCACTGGGCGGAGTTGGAAAGCACTGTTCGCGGTGCTGCCGGTTCGTTGCTGGAAGACGTGCTGTATCGTGAAACGTTTCGTGATGAGAAACGTGACGGAGCGGGTAAGAAGCGGCTATTGCTGTCGGTGGTGTTGCGGGCACCCGATCAAACGCTCACCGGCGACCAAGCCGACGAGGTGTGCGGCCGAATCGTCGATGCTTGTCGAACCCAACACGCGGCTAATTTGAGTTGAGAAAATCGGCGAATCCGTAATCCGATTTGGAATTGTGCCGTGAAGTCGGCAGCTTAGCCTTTGCCAAGCGCGTGCATGATTTGCTCAGTAAGTTCGGGTGCGATCACCCGTTGACGTTCAATTTCCAAAACATTGTTTATAACTGACAATTCTAATGCGTCTTGGAGTTCTTCCTTTTTGATGAGGTTGTTTTCAAAAAGCCAACAAGCAACCTCGCACCAGTACCATAAAGGCGCTCCATCTGTAATGTTGCACACTGGTGGAGGAAACCCTCCAGGGCCACGCGAGCCGTTGATGTACAAATTGACGAGTTGTCGGCTACGTCCTATTCGACGCGCTATCTCAGATTGAGTGATAAGATCACATTGATCAACACGGAGAACGGAAGCCGAGATTTTTGAGTCACGTATATCGGAAATAGCACTGATCACCGCATCTTTGAAAGATTCCGCAGTCCGAGAAAACGTCAGATAGACGCGACCATAACGTTGGCTGATCGTACAGTCATCGCACCTTGCTTCAAAAATAGCGTTTTCAATGTGCTCATCGATTTCGTTAATGCCCTCAAGAAGCAGAGTAAAATCGAATTCGGTCAAGCATTTTGGTGTGTTAGCCATCGTTGTTAACTTCCGGAATTTCTGTCAATTGTTCGGTTAACTCCTGTTCACCATGAATGCATCGGTCAATTTCTCGACGGATGTGGCGCGCATGGTTTTCCGGATTGCCAGGAGTCGACCAGACACTAACCTTGCAGCCCTCGCGACTTCGTTCTGGACAATAAAGTCTGCCCCAAGCATGTCCGTTCGAGATTTCGACTCGCCAACCGAGGGATTCGGCGTAAGCAATGGCTTTCTCGATCATTTTGTTGGGGTGACGGGGCCTTGACATAGATTATCTCGGTCGTTGACATATGTCAACTAAATAAAAACAAAAAAACCAACGAAAAAGTCGGCCATTGATTTTTAGGTTCAATTATTCTTCATCTTCCTTCGGCGGATTCTTGATTAAATCGGTCAGACGAGCGATCTCCGATTCGCCAACGACTTTCCAAGACTTCTTGAAACGCGATAGTGCCTGAGTTGCGGTTCGTTTATCGCCTGCTTCCACCAGCGTTTCAACTTCCTTCAGTTCCGCCTGATACTGCTGATAAAGTTCGGAGTATTTCTCGCGGGCTTCGGCGGCAAACTCGGCTTCGGAATTGTGAAAGGCGGCACAGCGATAGGAGATCATCGCTTCGGCCTGTTTGTTTCGCTTTGAAAGCTTTGTGGCATTTTCGAAATGGAATTCGGCATTGGCTTTTAACGGCGCATCGAGCGCGACAAATCCTTTTTCAACCCACTCGACGGGCACCGCGTCGTGTCCCATTCCAGGAACTTCGAGATAAGTTGTAAAAAGGCAACCGTCTTGCATGTATTGCTTGGCAACGCCTTGAACTTGTTCGCGATTAAAGTCTTTTTCACCGGTCAGAAACACAAAACGGCTTTTGTTTTTCGCCAGATTGAACGATGCGGGAGAAAATTTAAAACCGGGTAGAAATCCTTTAGCCATGGTAAGATCGCGATGTGGGTTTGCTCCGACCATTGGAAATCCACCCGAATAAATATCCGGTTGATGCAGCATTTGCATGCTCGACACTCGACCACCGCCGGAGCGACCGGAGATATAAATGCGATCCCTATCAACGTTGTATCGCGAGAGCATTTGTCGCACACCTTCGTTGGCGAGTGCCATCCGCCAACTGACCCCCGTCTTGTTACCGGCCATATTCGGCCCAACCCAAATCAGTCGATGTTTAGCCAAAATGGGCTCCCATTGTTTGTTCACCTTCCCGCTAGAAGTGGAGTTAATGAACACCATTAATCCGTACGGAACATCCGGCGTATAATCGTCCGGAACGAAGATGCTCCAAGTCGATGTCTTACGACTGTCGTCCGCAGCCTCTGGAACAATTTCTTTACTAGGCGTAACAATCTCGTTTTTGGCTGCAAACGCTTCGCCATTCAACTGACTGGCTTGAGCGTAAATTGCAGTGGGAAGTCCAATTCGAGACAGCTCAAAATGACCGGTCTGATGAGGCTCTTGTGCGACAACCGTCAAGCTGTAAGTGAGCGAAATTAAAGTGGCAGCCAATAGCAAACGGATCATCAAAGTACACCTTCATTAAGTAAATCGAAGAACATCTTCGCAGAGGGAAACGCAACGCCTTCATCGTAACCCAGTTCTCGCCGTGATTCAATTCGCAGTGGTAGAGACGAACTAAGTTATCGGGAATCAATGCCTGATTCCTTTTTTTTCCGCAAATTTAAGCCACGAAAGTTTCACGAATCCACGCTCGAACCATGAGATAACCACATAGCGTGATAATGGTAAGCAACGATGTCAGCGAAAGGTGAGATCTTCGTTGTGCGATGATGACAACTCCAGCCATTAAAATGATGGTCGGGCCAACATCGCCCCAAGGAATCAAAGGGTAAACGTAAGCGGCATCGGAGAAAGGCCACCAAGGCTTCACCGCCCAATCCGATAGACCATCGCCGCCCGAGACGACCATGTCGCAGGGAAGATGCACCACCTGAGCGAACAAAGTGATCGCCGCAAAAATGATAAAACCCGTTTCTCCCAACCGCCATCGCGGATTCCGAGCGTCGTCATCGGCTTGAGCCATTGAAGCAAGGCTGTTGAAACGATTCGTAGTATTGCCCAACAAATCCCAGCGAACAAGAATAAATCCAAGCACCAACGATGTAATCGCGATCAACAACAGGTTGTGGCCCCACACGCGATGTCCACTTTCGAATCGCTGCATATCAAACAACATGGGCAGCCCATCCCAGTCCGGAAGGTTCGATGCGATCCCTGCCATCGCCACACCACGCCACCCTACCAGCCGATGTATCCCGGTCGCAAACGCACAATGAATTCCAACCAGTGTGTGTTCTGGAGTTGTCATCGATGTTCAAGCTTCATTCCGCATGAAGCAAATTCGGTCAATCGCACAAGCCATCGATAGCGGTAAAAAAATCAGCACGACCACAAGGAAGCTGACAAAATTGATTTGAAGTACAACCAATCCGTACGGATCGGAAGCGAAAAAGAAAATCAGTCCCGCGCTTCCCATTTGCACAAACTGAAACAGCAAGAATCCCGTAGCAACCACCAAAGTCCCAACGGAGAACAACCTCCAAGTCAGCTTTGGTTCGCGGTGAAAGGCGCCGATTACGGGAACTGCCATCGTGACGAAAAAAAGATAATGCAGGGTAATCATCACGCCACCGAACATTCCACCGAACATCAGCACCACGATCATGATCCAATAACCCTCGGCATGGATGCCGCCGAGTGAAGGTAGATTAAACAAAGGTCGCTTCATTTTTGGCTCGAAAGTTTGTTCGACGTTGGCTATTCGGATGTGGAGAGCCACTTTTGCACTGCTTTTCCTGCAGCGGAGTCTGCGTCCAACGTCTGACCTCCGCAGGCTTCAACAAAGTCTGACAAGTTTTCAGTCGAAGGCCCACCCAATGCCGCCCATTGAAGCAAGAACTCGGGCAGGCCTTGGCCGACAAGACTTCGCGAATCATCGGACAAATCATCCGAGATGTGCCAGGCTAGTTCCGACTTCAACAAGTGGATCTGTGGTGGATCGGAATCCAGTCGGATCACCAGCGCATTGCCTGCGAGGTCGGCAAGATAGAGTGGGAAACATCGTCGAATGATGCCAACCTGAGCTTCGTCATCGACTCCGTAGTCCTGATAGTCCGCTTGAAACTGACGATAAACTTCTGCCAGCGAAAGTTCCTCGGACGCACGCAAGAAATCGACTTCCGAGTTCCCTCCGTATTCCACATAACTGAACGGCGACGATTCGACAGTCCAGTCAAACCGAAAGCCACCGCTAATGGCAAGAAACTGTCGAAACGACTCAGGCAGTTTTATTCCCATCTCGCGCTCGAGTTCGTCAACTTGCTGCCGAGAAGGAGGATCAAAAAATTCGAGATCAGAGACCTCGGCATCCTTTTCTTCTAATTTTGACAGGGTCGTTTTGAGTGAGGCCTTGATTTGCTGCCAAGCTTCAGTGTGCATGTTATCCAACTCGTTGGGATTGTCTGTTTTTGAGAGCTTGGGATTCTGCGGTTTCTGTTTGTTGAGATCGGGATTAACGGGCAACTGCTCTGCAACATCGGGATGACTTGATGATTCAGAGTCAGCCTGATTGTCACGACAACCTGTAAGCATTAAGCAGAACGCAAGAGCAACGACTGTCGTGGATGTGCATTGTGGCTTGATCATTGTCTTAAGCTGAACTCCCGTGACTATCGTACGTGTTCGACAAAACCGTTCGCGAGGTTTAGCTCCAAATATCGCTGGTTGAATCTCCGGTCGGAAAACGAATCTCATGGGCGCGGGCGGGGCCGTCAGGCTCGTCTGCGAAATCGACCAGAAAATCCTCATTCAATTTCATCACGCCATCTTTCGTATCACAGTCAACTTGCAACATCCAAGAACCCGCCTCTTTCATGCCAGGATAAAACTGATCATCCCAGTGGCTGTAAAGTGAATTCGTCACATACAGGCGTTTTCCATCGAGGCTAAGCTGAAGCATTTGAGGACCTCCGTCCATCTTCTTACCTCGAAAGTTAAACTCCTTACCCGTGACTCCACCGAGCCAAAGTTGGCTGACTAATTTCGGATTGACTGGGTCGCTGATATCGTATTGCCTCAAGTCTCCATGCAGCCAATTCGAGAAATACAAAAAACGATCGTCCATCGATAACACCAAATCGGTGATCAATCCCGGCACGGGAAAGGGCCAACCCTCCACCGGGATCGGTTCGACTTCAATGACCTTGTTCGCCTGCCATTGGTCATCTCCCTCCGGCTTGTGCCAATGCCACATCGTGCTGCTCAGCGCCGCTCCCACAAAGCCATGAGTACTATCCGGATTGTGATGAAAGCGAACTTCTAAAGGAATCATCCCGGTTTCGCCAAGATCAATCGACTGAGTCAACGTTCGCTCTTGCCAATTCCAAAAATGGAGATGCCGACCGTACTTACCGGCGGCCACATCGTCAGGTTTAAAACCTTGGGCGACTGTCTTCGGGGCCGCCCATTCAGAGCTAACCATCACGTTGTGTCGCGGCTGATACCAAAAGTCGTAATTAAAGTTCATTCCCGTGGCGTCTTGTTCCCATCGTCCTGCGACTGAGAAATCTTCATTCAACAAAAGAAAACCGCCGGGTGCGTTTCCTTCCGCATCGCCCAACATTGAGATCATGATCTTTCCGCTGGCCAAGCAGTGAACGGTGTGAGGGGCTGACAGTCCCGCCTTCGATTTGATTTCATCCGGCTCAATGACCTTGTGAAACTTCGGAGTCAAAGG
>JBGSKR010000262.1:0-4679 GCA_041741135.1 Mariniblastus sp. | reverse complement strand
TGTCGGGATCATTGACCGACACGCAACTTGAAATGTTGCCCGTAAACCTTCAGGCTTTTAGCGAGTTCGTAAAAAGCCATCCTGATGCCGAGGTCGTAAGCTCTGACACTGGGCGTCGACGAAACTATTCGCGATCCGTTTACGGCAACTACTTCGCAACTGACGAACTGATGGTCCCTGTTTTCGAATACGGAGTCGAGCTGCCTCGCAAAACACTGGGCGTCGGAATCGCGACGGATAAAGAAGCCTGGTTTGTTCCAGTAGATTCTATCGGCGGTGCAAGGGAAATCGTAACACCATTGGGAAATGTTGTCGTATCGAAGAATGATGCTGGGATCGAAGTTGTTGAATTGCCTGCCGGAGTGCATGCGGCTCAGACGTTCTATTACTCTTGGTCGGCATTTTATCCTGACTCTCAGATTGTACGCAATGACAAAGAGCCGGAGTTTCCCGCAGAGGTCAATTTGTGGTTGGAAGACCGTTCGCATTTCGAAAGTGGGTTGATGGAAGCGGAAAGACTTCGACAAAAATTGTTGAGCAGAGGCCTCAACGACAAACCGGTAATCACGCACTTTGCCAATGCAATCAATTCGCTAAAAAAAGCCCTTTGCAGCGACAAATTCCAGGACCAGGTATATTCCATCGAAGGATTTGAATGCACGCCAGAGAAGCTGGAAAACCAACTCGCCGGTAAAGAACCGCTTCCCGTTGATGCGTTCGCCAAGTTTGATGGAAAGTGGTTCGGCAAATGGGGGGATTCAGAAGTCAACCACGACTGGCGGCCAACCCAGGTCAATTCGCCACCGATTTTGGATAACGCCAGTGGCCTATTTGTCGCCGCAACCCAATATGCCTGGATCAGCGATGGTTTTGGCTGGAACTATCTGGCGTCAACCAGTCAGGAAAATCGCAACCACTTTGTGTTGGGAATGGTTTACTACTTTTCGGCTCCTAACTACAAGGAAGTGACTGGATCCAAGCCCCATGTTGGTTTTGCAGATGGCCCAACTCGCTTGATTTGGATTACGGAACGCGAGATCTTCCTCGAAGAAGTTTTTGAATCCGAAAAAGCATCTGGGGAACAATATGTGATCACCGCAATCTATCATGACCTTATCGGTGACAGCCCTTCAATTTCATCGCGGGCGACACAGGCAGTTTATACACGCGATCCCGGTATTCGGCCAGCATTCAAGAACCTGGAATGGAAATAAGAATCCCTAGGGAAGGCATTCTTGTACGGTTGACGAAACGTTTTCTATAGACCGCACTGGCGAGAGATGTTTACAGCTGTCCAGATTCATCGGCAAATCCAGATATATCGGAAACATAAATTGTAAGGATCGAAACTTGAACGCGACGAATGTGCTGACAACGCAGTGACTTGCTGCGTTTCTAAATTTTTATACCAAAATAGGAGTGCACGGATGACCTTTTCAACATTTAACAAATTTTCGAGAACATTTAACACATTTTCGAGTAGTTGCAACTACTCGATACACAAACGTGGATTCACGTTGGTTGAGTTGTTGGTCGTCATCGCCATCATTGGCATTTTGATCGGTATGTTGTTGCCGGCAGTGCAGCAGGTTCGAGGAGCGGCACGACGGATTTCGTGTGCCAACAATTTGCGCAACTTGGTTTTGGCTGCCCACAATTACGAAAGCGCGTTAAAGCGACTGCCGGTTGGACTTCAGGTGGCGCAGGCCGGTTCGCCCAAAAATCTCTACAACGCAAGCCTGTTTCGTGCATCGCACGAAAGCGGAAAACCGGAAATCGGCCCTAACTGGGCGGTTTTTTTGTTGCCCTATTTGGAGCAGGCCAATCTGGCCGACTCGATAGACATTGGCAGTTATATGAAATCCAACGGACTCGATCAGTCTTGGCGAGCAATTGGGGAGTCATCGATCCCCATATTACTTTGCCCGAGTGATTCCAATAACGAAACACCGTTTGAGTACGATGGAAAGCGATGGGCTCGTGGCAACTACGCAGCAAACGCCGGGCCGGCCTGGTACACTTGGTCGGTTGGGGGCAAAAGTTGGAACGGAAGCGCTAGTGACGATGGAAGCCCTGAGCCTTACTGGTATCAAGGCGCGTCTTGGGCGCCGGCGCAAACCCGGGGAAATGCGGCACCTGTGATGTCCATCAACTATGGAGCACGGTTTGTTGACATCACCGACGGGATGTCAAGTACGATCATGTTTGCCGAAGTTCGTGCCGGAGTGTCCGACCAGGATCTCCGAGGTACCTGGTCATTAGGAGTGGCAGGCGCAAGTGTGGTAGCTGCGAATTCGATCGGCGACAGCATAGGGCCAAACGATCGCCAGGTGGAATCAGACGACATCGAGAACTGCTCGTCATTTTGGACACCCGAATTGGGGCCGCGTGAGAAAATGGGTTGTGCCCAGGGCAATTGGTATAACTGGCAGGCCCAATCGCGGAGCATGCATAGTGGCGGAGTGTTGATTTCGTTGTGCGACGGTTCGACTCAATTCATTGCCGACTCGATCGATATGCAAGTTTGGTTCAATCTTAACAGTGCCCAAGATGGAGCGCTTACCGGAGAATTCCAATGATAATACCGAGAACGAGGAACGGGCTGATCACGGTTGCCAAACGTCCTAGGATTTGTTGTTTGTTGCTGGCTGTCATTGTTTTGACCGGCTGCGGCGATGGCGGTATCAAGGTCGAAGGAACAGTGTCCATGCTCGGTACACCATACGGCTCCGGATCGAGGAACACAAATGTCGTCAAAGTCGCTCTCCGTCCCGTGGAAAACGGCACTGTCAATGCCACGGCAGAAAAACTCGCGAGCTGGATCGCGACGGTCGATCAAACGGGCCAGTTTTCAATCGACGGAGTGCCAAAGGGCGAGTACTTTGCGCTGGTTTCTGATTTCGATTCGTATCCGTCTCGTGATCGGCTGGCGGCGTTTTTTCGTAACAATCCCGACAAGTTTCGAATTCAGGTAAACGGCCAAGAACCCATTCAAATTGATCTCGAACTCGCTTGGCAAAAACAAAAATAATTCGGTCTGGTATATGGCAATCAATCGAATGATGAAAGCGGAGAATACGATTTTGTCGGACTGCATTAGCCAGATAGATTGATTCAGTTTGGCTAATGAGTTGCAAGGCGCCGACGGTTTCACCGACAACCCTTTGGCGACGGAACCGTCGCAATTTGTTTTTTCAAGTTACTTGTTTTTTGGAGTATGAACGAATGACACGATTACGATGGTTTGTTGCCGGAAGCCTGTTTCTGCTCGTTACTGCAATTCCAGTACTCGACAGTGCCGCTCAATCAGCAACCAAAAAGGCCGATACTGAGGTAAAGTCTGCAAAAATTGCACTTGACGGAAACTGCCCTGTTTGCATCGTGGAAATGCAAAAATGGGTTACGGGAGACGAAAAAATCCAGGTCGAATTCGACGGACAGAAATATCTGTTTCCCGGTGAAGACCAGAAGGCCATGTTTCTGACCGATCCGGTCAAGTACGCGCCAGCGTTGGGCGGGGATTGCATTGTTTGTTTTGCTTTGGGGGGGAATCGCGCACGGTTGTAATGTTCAACGTAAGAAGTAATACGCTTCTCTGCTTCCTCTTTCGTGGCCAGACAAGTCTTGCGAATACACTCCTGCTTGATCGATTCGTGCCAGCGTTCAAGCTTGCCGTTGGACTGAGTCGTCAACTGCACCGGATTTGCCCGGTGGAGTGCAAATGTTCGTCGTTACTCATCCTTTTCATCCTCTGCGGGGACGCGAGTTTGCTCTCGTGACGTATCGGTACAATTGGGGTGAAGACCGAGTGTATTTTTATGACGAGGCTGGTCTCTTATCGAGCATTCCGGCGGGCTGGACCAATGTTTCCGAAAAAGACCCGTTCTTGGAAATGGCGCAGGAACGATGTGTGCTGAGATTCGTAGATGCAGTGGAACTCGTTGCGTTGCGACGCCAGCTCGCGGTGAAAACAATCCCTTCCCAAGCGGAGTAGTGTCTACTGAATCCGCGAAGCGCTTTGGTTTTTCGCGTGCAGGATTTTATAAGACGCTCTCGGCATTCCAACGACTGGGAATGGTTGGCCTCATCCCATCGCCACCAGGGCCGCGGGGCCCGCACAAACTAAACGATACGATCGAGGGCCAGTGCGACCTACTGATAAATCTGAGTCGGCTGGATGGCGAGTTCTTCGGCGAGAGCGGAAATGGGAATTTTGTCTTTCAAATGGCGTCGATCGATCTCAGCCTTTTGCTCAGCCGAGATTGAATCGCGACTGCACCAGAACAAATTGGTTACACCCTTTTATCAGCATGTTGACGGCACAAGTTTTGCCGCCCCGATCACAGCCAGTGTTGTCGCTTGTATGCTCGAAGCCAATCCAAAATTAATTCCAATGTTGATCAGAGATGTCTTAAAAAAGTCGGCGCATCCGGTGCCAAATGTTCCGGTTGATCGTCAAGGCGCAGGAGCTCTGGATGCGGGCCGGGCAGTTGCGGCAGCGTTACAGGAGGACCACTCACGTGTTCCAAGCCGCACCCCTGTCGTGATTGACGATAGAATTACTTTCAGTCTCCACGATCACGAAGCAAGAGCCGTTCAGGTTTTTGGTAGCTGGAATGAATGGTCTGATTCAGGTCCGTCGTTAGACCTCATCGAATCGGGACTGTGGCAAGTTACAA
>JBGSKR010000261.1:0-3278 GCA_041741135.1 Mariniblastus sp. | reverse complement strand
CCCCTTTTCCTGGCCCACCGGGAATAAATAGCCCATGGGAGTTAGCGAGAGACATTGATGAAGCAAATGCAATTGGACCAGTTACACAGCCTCCGTTTTCCCCGAACCATTAGAACCACCAAGAGAAAGTGGGGAATATAATGCTTCCTGACGACGCGAGCTTCGAGCCGCACAGTTCGTCGACGTCCGCTAAAATTATCGAAACTCAAATTCAAGGTGGGTTGCGAAACGTGTTTTGGTCATTAGTCGCCACGTGTCATTGAACCCGAACCTTTACGAAGTTAGTGAACCTGAACTGTTACGATTCGGGTTCTTTTCTTCTGTCCCCGGTAGGGGGTGAGTAGCAGCCTGAAAGCGATGAGCGCTAGCGAATCGCTTTCAGGCTGCTACTCGCGCGAGCTTAGTCTCGTAAGCTTCCCGACATACCGCCCACACTCTGCTCCAAGTCTCGCAAGCGATAGCTCCGGCCCTGGATGTTCAATACCGTCGCACTGTGCAGCAACCGGTCCAGGATCGCTCCGGCAAGCACCTCGTCGCCCGCCAAAACCTCCGGCCAACTCGTGATTCCCTTGTTCGTCGTTAACGCGATCGACCCTCGTTGATAACGATAATTCACCAAGCGAAAAAACATATTCGCTTGATCACGGTCCAGCCGCTGGTAACCAAACTCATCCAATATCAATAAGTTTGATGCCATGTACTTCTTGTGTTTCACCCGTGCTGGACTCAGATCCGCGTCTTGCTTCAGTTGATACATCAACTCATCGACACGAGTGAAGCAAACACTGAAACCATTTTCGATTGCTCGCTGTCCCAGTGCCACGCTCAGATGTGTCTTGCCAACTCCCGGAGGACCTTGCAACAACAACGCCTGGCAATCACGAATCCACTGGCACGTTGATAACGTTTCGATCTGGTTGCGCGATACGCTGGGCTGATAGGCAAAGTCAAAATTGCTCAGCGTCGGGCCGCTGGGTAAATGTGCAATGCGCATCGACTGAGCGATACGACGTTCTTCTTGCCGTTCAATCTCAAGCCTGAGAAGCTCGTCAAGAAACTGCGTCGCGTTCCAATCGTGCTTCACACTCTGTGACACCAGGTCGCCCAAGTGCTCCGCCGCGAACACCAATCGCAACACATCGAGTCGCTCAGCCAACGACGAAATGTCTTGTGTCGGCTTCGGTTTGGGGAGGATCCCGGCACTAAACATTCTTCTTGTCAAATGGATCTTCATGATCACTACTTTCCTTCCTTGGAGTAACAAAAAACAAACGAGGCAACGAACGTGATAAGACCTAGGGAATCGGTTCAGGAGGTAAACTTTTGGCAGCCGCAATCTGTGCATAGAAGTCGATCGAGCGAACCGTCACCCCCTGCGAAGCGATCTCTTCCATTCGGCGTGCCATCTTGCCAAGTGGCAATGGGCGAGGGATATGTGAGTCTGGTGTGGCGGTCGCTTGCGGCTCATAGCAGTCTTGGTCGATCAACAACAATTCAGCCGTATGCCGCGGATATTGCTTCACCACTTCGCCCGTCTTGGGATCAATCATTTGCACGATACTGCTACAACCACGTACCTCAATCTTGCTGCCTGCATAGCGGAACGGAACACTATAAGTGCGGCCTTCAAACCGCACCGTGCAATCCTTGTAAACATCAGCTTGTTTGATGAGGTCAAATGGCATCGGCATCGTTGCAGGCAATGGCCGCAAGAGTTCGCGTTCGATCAGCCACGTTGCATGAACGCTGTTGCCAGTGACTGGACATTTTCGGCAAACACTATCTCGTTGTAATGATTCATCAGTATAAGTTTGAAGCTCTTCCAAAGAGCTAAATACACGCGCCAAATCAATCTTTTTGAAGGCTCCTACACGGCGTTCTACCTTGCCTTTCTGTTGCGGCTGTCTTGCCTCATGAGGATCAACGTGAAAGCCCATAGTACGAGCGTATACTGCATAGCTTTCGTTGATCTTGCCCCACACACCGTTGCCGCTGGCAACGCCGGTCTTGAGGTTGTCGATACGGTTGACTGCCGCGATGCCTCCAAGCCGTTTGAAGGCTTCATTGTGAACGTGATGCCAGGCGAGCTGGTCCATTCGCTGGCTCCAAATGATCGCCGTCTTTCGAGAATGACTGAGCGTCATCACGAAGCCATAGAGCGTCGTCATTTCAACCGCAGCATCGCTGCCGACGAAGCGGATATTGGTCTCAAGCCAATCGCTTTGAACCTGTGCTGCGGGTGGAGTTTCAATACGACGCAGCGGTCGCTTGGGAGCCGCTGGAAAGCGATCTCGAGTGAACTTGCGGACGGACTTATAAGATCCTGGGTACGCATATTCATCGACGAGGAACGTCCAAAGCGAATGCAGATTGGGCGAGCGACCTTGGGGCAACCGCAAGAGCTGATCGGCGTGCCAATGATCGACGACTTCCGTGAGTTGCAGCTCTTGGATGAGCGAAAGTTTCGATCGTCCATCGCTGGCAGCCTGAGCTTGTCGGCGCAAGTGATAGCGAACGGCACCTTCGGTGATACCCAAGCGGGCAGCGATGGCTTGGTTGGTTTCGCCAGTCTGGCGGAGCACATGAATGGTCACGACTTCCTCCTTGGTTAACTTAGCCACGCATCCGCTCCGTTTTCGACCGTGAAAACGCGCATCAGATTCGCGGCGGCAGGCCAAGGGAAATTGCTCCCCAAGTCTGCCTAATCGTTCAAGTCAGAATCGTAAGACTTCGGGTTCACTAACTCGTTTTTAGACAAGTTCTGTGACACCACGTTCATATCAGGCTTGGTAAGTTGGTTTTTCTTTTACCTAACAGTTAAAGACATGGATGCGACCATTGGACCGAATCAAAAACTCCAAATACATTTTCACTTCGCGGTGTCGTGTGTTTTAGTTAGCTTTGCTTCGCTAGTTCCGATAGTTGCATTAGGTTATAAAATCCGAAGCTTACCAGTTTGGAGATTTGCTATCGTTTTCTTATGGTTCGGCGTGTTCGCGTTTTCATTCTCGCCTTTCGTTTTATTTGGACCGTTTGTGCTTTACTGGGCCCTCGATTAGCGGGAGCGAGAAGAAATCTAATGGGTCAAGTCCAATAGTGTTCGGCCCGAGAATTGCTTTCAGAGCAATTAAATTGAATTTCATAAAAAACCACAATAAGTTGTAGAACGCTTTGCGTGGGGTCAGCGACGGTCTTAACTTTGAGAACGCTTTGCGTGGGGTCAGACGCGAGATTCGGGATTGACAATCGGCGTTCGCTTATGATCAGACGCAGGGTTC
>JBGSKR010000260.1:0-4651 GCA_041741135.1 Mariniblastus sp. | reverse complement strand
TTCGCTACCCTTTCAACAAAACGAAAACTTCGACACGGAGAACTCTCTTGGCAATCAATCGAAAACTACGCATGGGCATGGTCGGGGGTGGTCGTGGAGCCTTTATTGGTGCGGTTCACCGAATGGCCGCAGCGCTTGATGGAAAAATCGAACTTGTCGCCGGTGCCTTTTCGTCCGACCCTGAAAAGAGCAAACTCTCAGGCGAGGACTTGTTTCTTGACCCAGCCCGCGTCTACGGCAGCTATCAGGAAATGGCCGTTGCGGAATTCGCGTTGCCCGCAGATCAGCGAATTGACTTCGTCACGATTGTCGCCCGCAATGATTTGCATTTTCCTGTCGCTAAGAAGTTCCTTGAATCGGGCATCAATGTGATTTGCGAAAAGCCTCTCGCGTTCTCATTGGCCGAAGGCAAACAGCTTGCTGAGATTGTGAAATCGACCGGGAAAGTGTTTGCGTTAACCCACAACTACACTGGTTATCCGATGGTCAAAGAAGCCCGCGCGATGGTGGCCGCAGGCAAGCTAGGCAGAATTATGAAAATTGTTGCCGAGTACCCACAAGGCTACGCGGTCGCGGAGCTGAACGAGGCCTCGCAGGCAGGAGGCGGAACCGCTGCGATCTCCAATTGGCGGATGGACCCTAACGTTTCGGGTGTTTCTAACTGCATTGGCGACATCGGCTCTCATGCGGAAAACCTCGCTCGCTACATCACGGGTCTGGAGATTTCCGAACTCGCGGCGGAATTGACGACCTTTATCCCCGGGCGACCGCTCGACGACGATGGCAACATGTTGATTCGCTATGAAGGCGGTGCGAAGGGCGTGCTGTACGCCTCGCAGATTTCGACGGGTGACGAAAATAATTTGAACATTCGTATCTATGGCACGAACGCCTCGCTGGAATGGCATCAAGAGCATCCCAACGAATTGATTGTCAAATTTGTCGATCAACCTCGACAGATCCATCGACGTGGCAATTCGTATAATGGCGAGCAATGTGCAAAATTCACGCGGCTTCCTTTTGGCCACCCCGAAGCCTTCATTGAAGCGTTTGCCAATGTTTATCTCGCCGCTGCAGAGGCCATCTCTGACGAGATTGAGGGCAACTACCCCCGCAGTCAAGGCTATGATTTTCCAACGGTTGACGACGGCGTTGCTGGCATGGCGTTTATTGAAGCCGCCGTCCGATCATCAAAGAACAATGCAGCATGGACGACGTTGTAAGGCGTTCGGAAGAAATTTTTTACCGAGCAGTGACTCGTCATGGTTCTGCTTCGTCTACCGAAGGAATTCTGGCAAACTGCCCGACGCAAGGTAAACGCAAATCTATCGCTCGGCCAAACCCATGGGGGTTTTCACCGAAACGCGACCCACTGATACCATCGCCGCTCACAATCTACTAGAATGAAAAGGTTTTCCGAGTCAATCTAACAACTAGTAACCCCCAACCAATAGCGAACCTATGAGCATCGCATCCTTTGCCGCACCATTCGCATCGCCTTTAGCAGATCCACCTTTTGACCCCGTGACACTCATTGCTCAGGGCGAGGCCTTGAGCCCAACCCAAATCGTGACCATTGCGATTATCTTGGTTGTGCTGTTCGTGATGTTTGTGATCTTTGCCGTCTTCCTTTCGTTTTTCCGCTGGTGGATTCAAGCTTTCTTCACGGGAGCCAAGGTTACGTTCTTTGATCTGATCGGAATGTGGTTTCGAAAGGTCAAGCCAAGCGTCATCGTGCCCAGCAAGATCATGGCCGTGCAAGCCGGACTCAAAGATGAAGAGATGAGCACCAAAGCTCTTGAGGCTCACTACCTTGCCGGTGGAAATGTTCCCATGGTCATTCGAGCACTGATTGCCGCCAATAAAGCGAAAACAATTAAGCTCAGTTTTCGCGAGGCTACTGCGATCGATCTCGCCGGACGAAATGTTCTGGAAGCTGTCCAGACCAGCGTTTACCCGCGAGTGATTGACTGTCCGGCCAAAGGCAGTGCCAGACGTACACTCGACGCGGTCGCCAAAGACGGAATTCAATTGAAAGTTCGCGCGCGAGTGACCGTCCGCTCTAACCTGCAACAATTGATCGGTGGAGCCACCGAAGAAACGATCATCGCCCGCGTGGGAGAAGGCATCGTCAGTGCCATTGGTTCCGCTGAATCTCACAAACGAGTTTTGGAGAATCCGGACATGATCTCGAAAGCCGTGCTTGCTCGCCGACTTGACTCTCAAACTGCATTTGAAATCGTCTCCATCGATATTGCCGACATTGACGTTGGCGATAACATCGGCGCAAGACTGCGAGCCGATCAAGCGGAAGCCGACACCCGCGTTGCTCGCGCTCGAGCAGAAGGCCGCCGCGCGATGGCGGTCGCTCAAGAGCAAGAAAACACGGCCTCGATCGAAGAAAGCCGCGCGAAACTGGTCGAAGCCGAATCCGAAGTCCCTGCGGCGATGGCAGACAGCTTCACCTCCGGAACACTCAGCATTCTCGACTATTACAAACTACGAAATATCCAATCCGACACCGACATGCGGAAATCGATCTCCAACGCAGGCTCAAAAAATTCGAAGTAGAATCATTTGAGTCGAGACTAATTTTCCCCATTCTTTTTACTTCCTGATCCGCCATGGCCCGAGACATCGAAGAGTTCCTCCGCCGCGCTGCTGAACGGAGGCAACAACAGAAAGGCAAACAGGGTGGGCCAGCGCCAGAGCAGGCTCCCCCGCCGAAACCGCGAGAACCATTGCGGCCAATGATCGTTGAGCCGGAAATCGTTCAGGCTGAAATCTACGATGTTGAAATCGTGGAAGCAAATATCGCTGAGAAGCCGATTGGTCGTCAGAAACTGAGATCGGAGATTCGAAACGATAAACGCGAAGGAGACTTGAGTCGTGAATCGGTGTCGTCGCACGTTGATCGCCACCTCGATAACCAACGGTTGGTTGACCATGCTCAAAGTCTTGGCCAGCGAATCACAACGATCCATGACAAGGTCGAGCGGGATGTCCACAAACGACTTGATCGTGACATCAGTGTCATCGATGATTTGCCAACGATCACTGACGACGTTCGGCCAAGCGTTGCTGGCGAGGCGATTTCTCCCATCGCCGCCGATCTGCTGCAGATGCTTTCTGAGCCAAAAACCATTCGGCAAGCGATCTTGATGAACGAGATTTTAAAAACTCCCGATTGGGACGACTGGGATTAAGTCTGTCTGACTTGATCTCGGCAGGCAACCTGAACTGCATTCGCCAACCGCAGTGGGTACGACAAACGAGATGCGCGTTCATCGTTCCTAACGACACCGCACAAGCGTCCCGAATCAGCAGATAATCTTGGACTTATTTGAGACCGGAAGATTAGTGTTTAACTAGCGATAAGGGCAGAGATCGGAATTGAATTAGCGTTTACTGCCAATGAAACGGTAATAAGGTGTTCGGAGTAGTGGCACGTATGGCATTCGATTGCGTTCTTCAACCAGGTGGATTTGTTCGAAGTGATGCCGCAGGAATGGCAAGTGATCGGGCGACGGAAAAACGTTGTCGGTCGCGAACCAAGGTTGCCACAAGGTTCGCGCCAACCAGCCATGTTTCTTAGTGCCGTCAGCGGGGTATTTGCGTCCCACGTAAAAATCAACGACACCGATCAATCCACCTGGCTTGAGCATGGCCAGTGCATTTTCAATCGCCGCGAACCAATCCGGGATCATGGTCAGCGAATAAGAAAACGTGACAACGTCAGCACTGCCTTCTGGTGGTTGCCATTTAGTTGCGTCGGCGGCGACAGCGGTGGCGTTTTGCCAACCCCGTTTTTGAAACCGATCGGTAGCGACCTGCAACAAGGATTCAGAAAGATCGACGACGTAAACGTGATTCAGTTTCGCAATATCGTTGGCGAGATTCTCGATGTTGGAACCAGTGCCGCCGCCCATATCCACCCAGACTCCACCTTCAGGTTTTGGCAATTCGGCGAAAAGTTCTTCGCGACCTTTCAGTAACCGTTTGCGAAAGTCATCATACGCGCCAGCTTGGCCACCGTAAAAACTTTCCATTCGCTGCGCGTGGGAATCACCACGTACTGGCTTGACCAGCATGTGGTAGAGGACTTTCATGTCGGAAAAAAAAGGCATGGGAGGAGGAGTCTTCAGTTGGCAGTTGGCAGAATTTCAGATGATGTGCTGCAAGAGTCCGGTGCAAAGAGAGCTAACTGGTTGGTCTGAGATCGGCGATGTAAAAACTGCCATACGTGTGGACGCGATCCTTGACATGCAACTCGGTCGCCAGTTCAGTGTGGTAGTTGAGCATCGGTGTAATAGCCTGTATTTTTCCACCTCGGTTGACCTGGACTTGATCGATGAAGTCCGTTCGCAGGCCACCACTGCGCCAGATCAGTCGAGCGTTCGGTGCGGCCTTATCGATAATGGCTTGCCATTCCGATTCAAGCAAATTGAAATAGGCATCGCTCAGCCAATCCATGTGGTCGAGCAGAATAAAACGCGAGATAGTTCCTTGGTGTTTTTCCAGAAAGCCTTGTACCGAATCTGTGTGCGTCGTGAGACGATCAACGAGGCCGTTCTTCAGCCGCTGGAAATTGTCCGGTTTTAGATACTCCGGGCAGCAGTCGAGTGTGTACTTACCATCGATATAAACTCGC
>JBGSKR010000259.1:0-2426 GCA_041741135.1 Mariniblastus sp. | reverse complement strand
GAAACATCAAAACCATTTTCGAAATGGCTAGGGACTGATGCACTTGATGCACCTGTTCCGAGTGGCAGCCGTGTATCGAGTGCAACTGGTGCATTTGATTTTGGCTGTTGGGAATTTTGGATTAACCACCGTTTTTTGGATCGGCGACTCGACTGATCATGACATCGTCGCTCCGCAAACCTACTTCGGTCACGTACACCGATGCACCAAGACAGCACAGGAATGCTCCTCACGGAAGACCAGTCCACGCCAATCGCGCAGACCAGCCCACCATGAAGAGCAAGAGCGGAGATGACCTCAGCTCATCATCACGCGAACGGCTAATAAAAACGGTCGCCTTTCGTTCTGCCAACGGAGCAACAGGTGATGATAAAAGTGCTCTCGCTCCCCACGACAGACCAGCCCACGCGACGGATCACGCAGACCAGCACCGCCATGGAGAACGAGAGCGACTGGGATGCGGCCGATCGACAGTCGGCCATTTTTACGCAGCCCGTTTGAGCAGACTGGATCGCTGGGCCATGAAGGGGACATGACGGTCTTGTTCCAACTGATCCCAGTCAACCATTTGCGGCAGTAGGTCGTCGGGTTCGGAATCGAAGTCCGCATCGAACGGATCAAAATGATTGAAACCGCGCCGACGGATTTCGTGCAGGTCTTCGCCAGTCGCTGAGGCAACGGCAGAATTAATTTCAAATTGGGTCATCGTAAACTCCATGGATAAAAGTAAACGACCACCCGGCGCCCGAGCGGTCGCGTTAAAAAGAAACACAACCGCCCCGCAACGCTGTGAGACAGATTTTCAAATTGGCTAATGTTGGTTGGTTTGGCTAACTCACCGGCTCACCGACACGAGCCAGTGGTCGCATACCCGCAAATGCGGGCGACGGAATCGGGATGAAAAAGATGGTCACGCTGGCACCGTCATTAAGCGACGGCCAGCTCCCCCTGAAAGAGACTCCAAGCTTGCTGCAACTCGCGTCGAAGTTGGCTTACTCGGCCCGGACTCATGCCGAAGCGAGACGCGACTCCTTTGGTGGTTTCACCGGTTGCCAAAGTTTTTGCGATCCGGCGCATCCGTGGCGTGAGGGACTTGAGCCAGGCTGCGAAGTCAATTCGCGTAGCGGCGACTTCCGCAGGTCCGGCCGTTTTGACCTCGTCGACCACTTCCTGCCAGCGACCATCAATGTCATTTCGCATATCGAGTCGATCCATCTTGATGCCCTTGGCCCGCTGAGCGTAAACGGAGGACACATCTTTCACGTTCAATCTACTGCCGACACGGCGACCGCTGCGAATCTGCTTGATGGCAAACTGTGCCAGGGGCGAGGCGTAGGCCATGTTTGCCATTCCTCGGTCGGCAAGCCGCCGATACGCACAGCACGCATTGGCAATGACTTCAGCTACCCAATCTTCCCGTTCACTCTTCGGCAAGGAACGAAATGCGACGGCAGCTTGCCGCTTGATGGCTGGAAGAAGTTCCTCAAATGTGGGCGCAGCGCCGGTGCGTGCGCAATCCTGTTGATCAACAATTGCGATCATGGCGACCTCTCAATAGCTAAGGCCGCCCTCGGGGCGGCCGTGTATGAAACACAACCGCCCCGCGCTTACGGGGCTACAAGTTTTGCTGAACTGATCGTCAATTCGAGTGGAATCAACGATCAGTCAGCCACGAAAACCGGATCGCGAACGACGATCCGGTGGCTCAAATTTTTTTGACGCGTTTCTCTCGCGGATTGAGAAGTCAACCGCTTACACTCAGTACCAGGATGGCGCTGGTGAACAGGACGTTGTTGAGCAATACGTTTCTCCTTTCGAGTGGAATGGGGACAGCGCATGAAAAAACCCCACCGATTCGAAAACCGACGAGGTAAAAAGTGATTTTGGTGAGGTGGCGATATCTACATCAGGGCTTCAGGTTATATGCCGCGTTTGGAGCTTCGATTTAGCTCCTCGTTCCTATTTTGAAATGCTTTTGATTGAAATGGTGATACCGTCACGACGTTGTTTACCGACGGCAACGGTGCCTGGGCTTTGGTTTCGCCGCCGGCTTGTTCGCATCGCTGTCTGACCCGCCGTTGACGAAATTAAACAGCAATGCTGCGGTGGCAGCCCAAATCGCCAGCGATATCCAGCCGAAGGTTGGCAACAGGATCACGAAGACGGCGAGACTAAACCCGAGGTAACGGAAGAGAACCGTTTCATCGTGCTGACGATTCGAATTCTGGGGATTCATAGGGCTCCTATTTGTTAGTCCAAGTCGAAGAACGATCGGGTCGCGCCGGATCCAGCCGGAGCGTCCCAGTCAACAATTTGCGGCGGTGATTGGTTGGGTTCGGGATCGAAGTCGATCTCAAATGGGTCAACGAGACTAAAGTCGCGTTGATGGATGTCACGGATGTCTTCGCCGGTTGCCGTTGCGACGG
>JBGSKR010000258.1:0-3357 GCA_041741135.1 Mariniblastus sp. | reverse complement strand
CATTGTCCGTCTGTATTACGCAGTTGCACGTATCGAAATGCGTTTGCCACCGAGAGCTTGAGCAAAACGTCATTCTCTTTGATCTTGAAACATATTGAGCGGTACAGGGATTGGCTTGGTTCATTCGGTTCGGTGGAATAGTCACCAACTGGTGCGTCCACTTGCTCGATACGATGCATCTTGATCAATTCGCCGACAACTATTTTAGGGATGGTGTCCCTTGCTGCCTGTTTCTTCAGTGCGAAGAGCATTTCGTCACGTTTGATCGGTGCCCCGTATTCGGACATGTTGCTCGGGACTTCGAGCCCAAAAAAGAATAATCGGTTATCAGGGAGCAACTGCACCTCAGGAGCGTAAAGAGTTTGAAGCGCCTTTTCGTCGTATAACATATAAGCCCGCAGCAAGTCCTTTGCGAACGCCGTAACATCTGGGGCAGGTTGCAGCGTAGTCTTGGCCTTCCGGGCTGGGCCCGAAATATCGACCTTCGTAAGTCCTAACCAGAAGATTGGATGCGGTGAAGCGTCCAAATGGTAAACCGCGACTGGGCCGGAGGGCGCTGTTAGTCCAGCGAATCCTTTATTTTGAGAGGCGTCGCCAATCGTCGCCTCTAGTTTCACGATGTCTCCCGCCTTGAAGTCAAGTACGTCAGTTGTGTCAATCACGAGTGTCGTGAGAAACGGGGTTGTATCCTTGCTGACTGATTTCGGTATCAGTCGGGTGATTCCACCAAAGGACTGACCTGCGTCGCGAGCCAATTCAAATTCCCATTTTATTGTTTTTCCCTTTAATGCATCATTGACTTGATATTGGACAGTATCTTCTTCGGGCTGCATGTCGACGTACCCACCTGCACCATCGGTGACTATTAAGACTTCCGAGTTCGTCTCTCCGCCGCCGGGTTGTGCTGTGAACCGTTTCGCCAGCGATGGCTGATCGGGGATTCTCGCCTCGCGAGTAAGTACTCGGAGGTAAATGTCAAAAGCAGCGATGTCTGACTGCCAACCTTCACTCGATGGTTTTTGGTTGTCGGCCGGCTGTTCGATTGCCATCGGTTCTCCGTCAACTGCCGACTGATCTTCGGGTACTGCCTGTGCGACGGAGTTTTCTAGATTCTTTTCGTTTCGCAGAATATCCCAAGCCTTCGCGAATCGGGTGGTGTAAATATTCAAAACGTGTGTCTCTCGGTTTTGAAGTAACGTCGTGTTAATCGCTGGGGCGGCCTCGATTTTCCGATTCTTCCAGCCAGACTTATGAAGTTCTGCGGTAGCGATTGCAATTGTCTGGACTTTTTGAGGATTTTGTTGACCAGCTCCTGGCGGTCGGATTGCGTGCTCAACTTGGAGGGAATCGACTGTGGCAATGACACGATAGATGTCACCGTAAAGCGGCAGAAAAATAAAGTGCTGGCTCTCATCCGCGAGCAGGGCTGAGTGAGACGTATCCAGATTCGCGACTTTGCGAAAAGATTTCGGATCAGCGTTTTCAATCAAATGACCACTCGCATAGACTCCGTTTTTATCTTTGTGGATTGACTGATAAATTGGCTCGAACGTTGCCGCATCATATCCGTTCATCTTGGTTTCGCCGAACCAAACGCTGTTTCGATCTGCGCCATAGGGACTGTCATCGCCAAACGTACGAAAGGTATCGGGATCTGCACCATCCAAGAGAGTTGACGACCAATAGACTCGATTTGCGTCCCGATAGAATGCCTGATCAAGATGTCGAAACGTCTTCACATCGGCATCGGGAATCTTAGTTTCCTGATACCAAACGTTTTTTGCGTCCTTCCAGACCGATCCGTCTTTCACAACTTCTACGGTCTTTGGATCGACACCCGGCAGAGGCTGACCGTACCACCAAACATGCCCAGCGTCTTTAGCGAGATTGAAGCCAATGACCTCGAAGCTTGTGGGGTCAGCCAGCGGGAGTTCAACGACCCAAAAACGGCTAGGGCTGATCCATTTGTAATAAACTTTATTTTTGTCTTTGGTGTACTCCTCGCTCAGTACCTTGAAGCTCGCCGCATCGACATTGGCACATTGATTCGAATCGATATCAGCCGCCCTGGCAAACGCCTGAAAATCTTCTTTCCCCGCCTGATCAATGCGTTGATGATCTAAATAAATGAATTCGCCCTTTCGCGAATAGCCATGTCCTAACATTTCCGTGTCTGTTTCTTCGATTTGAACGAGCGGTTGAGAAGGGCTCGGGAGAAAGAAAATCCCCGCTGCAATGGCCGTCAAAATACTGAACATCGATAGTACTCCAATAAATAAGTAAACGTTGGTAATCGGTTGCTTTCTGAACGCGGAGCGTTTCTTTGTTGATAACTGCCGTGGTAGATTGAAGACGGCTGGTTGTTGAACGTGACTTAAGCACGCCTCGAGGAGTTCTCGAACGTCGCTTGCAGAATCGAAGCGTTCGGTTTTTTCTTTCGCCATCAATTTCTCGATGATTAGAACCAACCATTCGGGAATATCGGGATTCAATTCACGAATCGGTGTCGCAATTTCGTCGCTGATTCGTTTGATCACACCGTAGGAAGTCTCCGCGCGGAATGGAGGACGCCCCGTACACATGGTGTAGAGTGTGCTTCCCAGACTGAACAAGTCGCTGCGCGCATCAACGCTTTGTCCTGATGCCTGCTCGGGCGACATGTACTGTGGCGTGCCAGGATGGAAACCAGTGCGTGTCAGGCTGGTATCGTCGGCGGCGCGGGCGAGTCCAAAGTCGGTGATGAGCGCTCGATCGACGTCTTCCTCTAGCAGGATGTTCGCAGGTTTGATGTCGCGATGGACAAGGCCCTGCTGATGCGCGGCGGACAAGCCATCAGCGACCTGCATACCGATGCGGAGAATCTCGCACAATTGGAGAGCGCCGTTACGATCGATCCGCGCCTGCAACGATTCGCCGGAGACAAATTGCATGACGATATAGGGTGACTCACGCTCCGTATCGACATTGTGAATCGGCACCACATGTTGATGAACCACCGCAGCGGCTGCGCGGGCTTCGCGGGCGAATCGTTTTCTAGCTGGTCCACTGTTGGCCAAATAGGGAGCCAAGAGCTTGATCGCCACCGGTCGATTCAGTTCGGTGTCAAAGGCTTTGAAAACGACACCCATGCCTCCGGAACCGATCAACCGCTCGACTTCGTATCGCCCCAGTCGCCCGAGCATTTCAGGATGCGTTGGTGGCGAAAGCAATTGCTTTGCCATCGATTCTGTCCAGAGAATCGCTGATGGATCGAGCGATACTTGCGGAAAGCTCTGATGCTTTACTGCACCGACGGTTTTCGAGATCGCAGCTTTAACTCCAAGCCACATCGCCATCGGTCCTGCGAGTTCGCCGATC
>JBGSKR010000257.1:0-9445 GCA_041741135.1 Mariniblastus sp. | reverse complement strand
CGATTGATCGGAGCCCCTCCGGGATACGTTGGTTACGAAGAAGGCGGACAGCTAACGGAAAAGATACGCCGCCGTCCTTATTCGGTCGTGCTGTTGGATGAAATTGAAAAAGCCCATCCGGACATTTTCAATATGCTGCTTCAAGTCATGGAAGAAGGCCGGTTGACCGACAGCTTTGGACGCAATATCGATTTCCGCAATGTGATTTTGATTATGACCACCAATGTCGGTGCTCATCAAATCAAGAACGAACAGGCTTTCGGTTTGCCCGGTGTTGGGGACGATCAGTCTTTCGAAAACATGAAAGAACGTGTTTACGATGAGATTCAAAAAGCGTTCCGCCCAGAGTTTCTTAATCGTTTGTCGGAAGAGCCAGTCATTTTCCGCCACTTGGAAAAGAGCGATCTGAAGGTCGTGATCGATTTCGAATTGTCGAAAATTCGCGAGCGACTCAAAGAACGCGGTTATCAATTGGAGCTTACCGCTGACGCCAAAGAATATCTCATCAAAAAAGGTACGAACCTCGACTATGGTGCTCGTCCATTGCGACGTGCATTGGAAAACTTTGTCGAAGATCCATTATCGGAAGAGCTTCTGCAAGGAACCTTCCAAGGCAAAAACAGAATCGTCGTCGACGTGGTTCGCAATGAGAATGGCAAGGTCAAGCATCTTAAATTTGATGGCCAATCGGCTGATGCGGCACCCAAGCTGACGAAGGAAGACGTCGTTGGCGTCGGAGCTGGCGACGCTGCAAAGGAATCCAGCGAGGAAAAGATTTAAGGGATCGTCCTGGAATTTAGTGATGTAGGTTGCACATCACTGTCTGCCCTGCATCCCTCGCCGAACAGGAATGTCAAACTCACATTGTCCTCAATCAGCCCGAAGTTGGCTCAACTTCGGGCTGATTTTTTTGAGTAAACGTTGGCAACGAACTTGATTGTCACTTCTAATATTGCCTGAAAATGAAAGCATCCAACCCAACCTTTGCTCGGCAAGTTTTGTTCTTGGTCGCAGTTTAATCATAGCGATCAATTGGACGTGAAGCAGCACTTATCTTCTGACCTCCATTTTCTTGCCAAGATATGGGCGGCAATAACTGATGGTAAGAAAATCGCGACAAGAAAATGTGAATTTGGCAGCTTTGTGGTCGTTCACAACCAATGCAGTCACCAGTCGTGTTGCGAACAACCTGTGAATTGTAGTCGACTCATTAACGTTTCGTGATAAGGTGATATTCTGACTTGGGTACGATCATGACAAATCTTACTGGCAAACGAATTGTAATCGCTGGTGGCAGCGGGTTCTTGGGATTGTCGATGGCCGAGCAATTCTCGCGCGATGGTGCTGACGTGACAATTCTGTCACGAACGAAACCGAAGTCGAGTGGTCGCTGGTCACATTGCCTCTGGGACGGTCGCACGCTGGGCGATTGGACAACCGCGCTCGATCACGCCGATGCCGTCGTGAATCTGTCGGGGCGGACGGTGAACTGCATCAAGACACCGGACCATCAAGACGAAATTTTACGCTCGCGGGTCGAGTCGACTCGGGTGCTGGGCGAAGCGATGCGTGCCGTTAGTTCGCCACCTCCGGTGTGGGTGCAAATGAGTACGGCTCACATCTATGGCGACCCACCGTCAGTGATTTGCGATGAAGGAAGTGCCGATGGAATCGGGTTTGCGCCGACGATCGGTCGTGCTTGGGAGGCCGCTTTTGCTGAAAGCAAATTGCCCGATCAGCGTGCCGCCATCATGCGAACCAGTTTCGTCATCGGTCGTGATCGAGGCGCTGGCGGCGGAGCACTGGCGACGCTCAAGTTGATTGCAAGGCTAGGGCTGGGCGGCAAGGTTGGCAGAGGCACTCAGGGTTTGTCGTGGATTCATGAAAACGATCTGAACCGATTGTTTGCGAAAGCGATCACCGATGATTCGATGTCGGGAGTTTACATCGCTTCGGGGCCAAACCCCGTCTCCCAAGTCGAGTTCATGCGAACGCTTCGCAAAGTCATCAAGATGCCGATCGGCTTGCCTGCATTCGCGTGGATGGTTCGCATCGGTGCACCGCTGTTCTTCCGAACCGATCCTGAACTTGTCCTCTACGGTCGCTACGTTGTGTCGCGACGATTGGCAGAAGACCGATTTGAATTTCAGTTCCCCGACCTCGAACTGGCTATCAGTGATTTGCTTGTTGGCCATTTCTGATTTCGGCTAGATACCATCGCGGGGCCACAGGCAACACTGTTCCGCCCGAAATTTAGACGACCAGAACCAAGCCAAAACTGCTATAATGAAACAAGTTAGCATGGCGTCGCTGGCTAAATCCGAACACGAATGTGGTGCTCATGGCGATATCTCGTAAGAAGATTTTGGAAAAGATCGCTGGTAAGCAAAAAGGCATCGATTACCATTTGGACAATCACATTCTAGAGTTGATTGGGAAAGCTGACAGAGGTTTGGTGGAGTATTGGCGGAGAGAAGTTCACGGCTTGATTAATGAAATGGAAGGCTGGGGCAGACGACTGTCAAATAATAAAGACGTAATGAGTAAAGCAACAGAGTATCGCGAGCGGCTTGAGCAGATTTTGAACAATCGACTTCGCGAACTCGAGAGCTAAAACGGACAATTAAAATGACGAACGATACATACGAAAAACTCAGAGACCGATTTCGCGCAGTCTTCGACGCAAAATGGGATCGAGAAGATCTGGAAAACTTCGACGATCTGCGAGAGAAATTTGCTTTTCACATGGCAGACATTGCTGACAACCTGGGAAGGTTGGCGAAATCTTACGAGTCTGAGAATTGCGATACGGCTTGCCTAGCAAGTCAGTCAGAGCTGTTCTTCGTTCACTGCGTTCCCCATCTTATGGCGGCGGGCCAAATCTACGATGAAGTCCCACAATTATTTGAAGAACAGAAAGGTGTTCATGATTGGGAAAGTTTCGTCGATGAAGAATCGAAATCATGAAAGCTGCCGCAAGATACGTGAAACTCATCGAATGGTCTGACGAAGACAATTGCTTTGTTGGCAGTTGTCCCGGACTTTTTTACGGAGGTTGCCACGGAGACGACGAGCGGTTGGTCTTTGCTGAACTGTGCCAGATCGTCGAGGAAACGGTCCAGCTTTACGAAGCCGAAAAAAAACCGTTACCTCCAGTCACATCGGGCCTTAATTGGGCAAATACGATTACGAATGCAACCCGCTAAAATTCAAGTCGAGTCCATGCCGATTGAGTATGGACACCAATTGAGCCAACGCCTCGTTCCCATCCTTGGCGGTCACGATGATTTCACCGGTTGGTCGTCCATCGATATAACTGGGCGGTAGAATTTCTTCGTGTTTCGCTGGCGGATCAAATCTTCACGCCGAAACATTTCGCCATCAACTTTTGCGTACGTCCAATTCGGATGCAGCCCGCTTACAAGGCTTCGCGTGAGTTGCCTTTGTTCGGCGTAGAGCTTCGCACCGGCAGTCAAACTTTCATCAAGTGACATCTGCCGTGCGCGCTGGGCCTTGCTACTTCGAATTTCGGTCGAGAGAGCTTTGGTATCCAAACGACTCATCGTAACACTTCAGCCATTTAAGCAAAAGCAACGAACAACGCCCAAACAAACTGCATTCAAAGAGTCAATCGAATGAACAAATCGTGTGTTCCCAACAGGGCCTTTGAGCCCGACTGTTCGCCTGCTGCCCGTCAAGTTCGATGCGGACTTTAAAACCCTAACAATTTGTAGCCGTGTGAGAGTTGCGTCGAGTTAGTCGTGGAACCCGCGTAACCATCGCAAAACTAGCGAGTTTGATTTATAACTCTCGCGCTAGCCAAGAAATGGCACAAAGAATCACAAAATCAAATTGTTGAACTGATCTTTTGTGGGTTCTGTGTATTTTAGTGGCTAGAAAAACAGCGGCTTCAAATGACGCTCGTACAAATTTTCGGTCACGTTGCGACTGATCGAGGATTCGCATTGAACGAGCATTTGCAGATAACGATCGCCCATCTGAGCGGCGACTTTGTAGCCCACATGCAGAAGCTGGCGCAGCGATGCGTTGAACTGGGGGTTGCTTGGATCATGACGCAACGCCGAAACGTATTGATGGGCGGTCCAAGCGTTGACTTCGTCCGGGGAGGGCAAGCGACTTGGATCAATGTCGATGACCGTGGAATACGGTGCGCAAAGGGCATCGCGTTTTTCAAAAGCCTGCGCGTAAACTTCTTTCGCCAATTGAAGTCCTTCGCCATCGGCTTCTGCGAGTCCAATCAATTCTTCCAACCAAGTCGTTCCGGCGGTCTTGATGTGCAGCCCAGCACCGGTTGCGTCGAGCACGCGGCGGATCGGTGCGTAGATCGAAAATTTATCGCTACCCGAATGAACGCTCAGCTTGAGATTCGCGGGCAAATTCCATTTCTGTACCGCATAAGCGATGACGGCAACGTCTGCGGAGAATTCTTTTTCGAACTGAGCCACGTCACCCACATAATCGACGCCTTTGTTAAAGCGTCCGGTGAATTTGGGAGCAATGGTCTGAATCGGAATACCTTCTCTGGCGATGGCCGCGAGGATAATGAGCAACTCCGACGGCGTTTGAGGATGCTCGGTTTCGTCCATCGAAATTTCCGGAACGAAAGACTTTTTCGAGGCAACGATGTGTCGATAAATTTTTCCCGCCAACTGAACCGCGGCGAGATATTGATTGGCGGTTGCGGTGATCGATTCGGTGGTCAATTCGATCGGTTCCTCGATGCCAGCGATGTTCGTCGTGCCGATTAGTTCAGCAGCGCTGCCGAGAAAAGCTTCGATGTCAGCCGGAGCAGCAGGTTGCCCAATCGCGTCGGCCACGTCGATGGTGAAGAAATCGCTGTGTTCCAGAAATCCATCAACCGTTTTCAGATTGATATGATCGGCGTCGACGTAGTATGAACGCTTCCAGCCACACTTTTTGACGGCTGCGTCGGCAGCGAGGCGGGTGCTCGCGGGCTCGGTGCCAATGGTCGTATGTTCGCGATTCGATTTATTCCAGACGGGAACAATCTCGACGCCTTGTTCGGCAGCTTTTTGAATCGCGGCGAGTTGAGCGGCGGCTTGATGGGCAAAACGATCACCAACGCCGAACGAAAATTTTTCTAGGATCATGGTATTTTTTAATTGTTAGGGTGCGATTGTTTTAAAACGTTTTAGCTGCCAACCAGATTCACCCACGAGATAAATTCGCAGGGTGTCTGGCGACGGCGGAGCCGGTAGGCAGTGTTTACGTACGATGGACATTCCTGTCCGTCGGTGGGTGGGTGCTCGGACAGGAATGTCCAAGCTACTTAGGGGCGGACGGCGGAGCCGTCATACAGCTTGTTGCAAGGACGAGCCTTGCAACAAGAGACCAAACTTCACGAAGTTAGATCAATCTGGATTTTAGTGATGCTGGCCGGATCGTCGCTCCATTTCTGCATCTCGGCTGGCGCATCGGCCAGTGAAATCGTTTTGGTGATGACTTGATCGAGAGGGAAATCGCCGCGTTCGAGCATGGCGATCACGTTTTCAAAATCAGCCCGCAGCGCATTGCGTGATCCACGGATGTCAAGTTCTTTGAGAACGAACAACTTGGTTTCATATTCAATCAAGACTTTCGTCCAGCCGATGTACACAACCCGTCCGGCGAATCCCACTTCGTCGACCGCCAGTTTGTAGGTTGCCGGATGACCGACAGCTTCGATTACGACATCGGGCCCGCGTCCGTCGGTGAGCGATCGTAATCGCTCATGAAGGTTTTCGGTTTTGGAATTGATGAATTCATCAGCGCCACAGGCTTTCGCAACGGAGGATTTGCTGTCTTCCACATCGATGGCCAGCACGCGGGCATGTTGAAATTTGGAGGCGGCAATCACGCCGAGTCCAATGGCTCCACAGCCAATCACGGCAACGTTATCGGTGCTGCTGACGCCGCCGCGGGCGACCGCGTGGGCACCGACAGCAAGCGGTTCAACCATTGCCAATTCTCGCAACGACAATTTATCGGCGGCCAGCAATTTCTCGGCGGGCGCGGTAAAGAATTCGCACAACGCTCCGTCGCACTGCACGCCGAGAGTCAAGTTCGACTCGCAGCAATTCGAACGACCTTTTTGGCAAGCGACACATTTGCCGCATCCGTAGTACGGCATCACGAGAACTTGTTGGCCGACTTTCCAGCCGGTGACTTCACTGCCCAATTCCTTGATAGTCGCTCCGATTTCGTGACCGGGAACTCGAGGATAGCTCACCAGCGGATTCGCGCCGCGAAAGGCGGCTAGATCGCTGCCGCAGTATCCGATGCAGTTGATCGACAGCAGGACTTCGTGGGGTTTAGGAGTTGGTTTCGGGCGATCAACGAGGGAGATCGTGCCAGGTTGGGTGATTTCGATGGCTTTCATGGTTTTGAACTTGAGGATTGAATTGAAAGTTGCAGGTTGGACATTTCTACCCGACCACTTATTTAAGTAGGTTGGACATTCCTGTCCGACCACATTCTAAAGTCGGACAAGAATGTCCAACTTACTGAATTTTGGCTTGTGAAATAAAACAATTGATCGATTTGCGAATCCCGTCCGCGATGTCGGTACGGGGCAAGCCAGGAAATTGAGCTTCAATGGTGGTGTCGTCCAGATCGCAAATGAACAGGTTGGGAGTCGCGGCGGAATCGATCCCCGTTTCCAAGAACGACGCGATGTTCAACTCTTCGGCAACCGTGCGAATCGTCGCGAGAAATTCGGCGACCTCAATGGTACGGCCTTTGATGTTGAACGACTGACAACCAGAAAACGGCAGCAGGCAGACGCCAGCGAAATGGGCTCCGACGTCTTCCACATAGTGATAATTTTCGCGTCCGCGATAAGGCATGGTACAAGGAATCGTTTTTCCCTGGACGCTACCAATTGCCAGTGAGCGAATGATCTTGGTTGGCGCGGAAGTCGTGCCTTGATCACGTCCGGGTCCAAAAGTCGTATTCAGTCGGAGCGAGACAACGGGAATTCCGGTTTGTTCGTGAAACAACTTTGCGAGGTATTCGCCAGCGGCTTTCCAAACCCCGTACAAATTCGGCGGCGAAAGCGGAACGTTTTCTGGAACCGTGGGCATGTCATAAGTCGCCCGCTTTCCATACACGGCGCCCGAGCTGGCAAATACAAAACGTTGCAGGGGAAGTTTTAATTCTTTGATTGTTTCGAACAGCCTCAGCGTGCCGGTCAAGTTCACGGTCAATCCGCGTTCGGGATTCGCGGCGCAGTCGGGACTTTGCAGAGCACCCAGATGAATCAGATGCGTTGGTTGAAAGTCGGCTAACGTATTTCGCACCAAATCGGAGTCGCCGAGATCAACCGAGGCAAAAGAAATCTTTCCTTCGGCGATCAGCGATGGCAGCGAATCGCCAATCCAAATCTTCAAGCGTTCATGGCTGCTCGAACGAGTCGCGATCAGAATTTGTTCGATGGGGGCATCAGCGCGAGCAAGCAACTGAAAGACAGTTGCGGCTCCGATACAGCCTGTTCCGCCGGTGATAAATATGCGTGACATGAATGAGTTTTCGTGGGTGAGTTGGGGTGTGCTCGGACAGGAATGTCCAAGCTACGTTAAAATGCTCGGACAGGAATGTCCAAGCTACTTATTTGTACGATGGACATTCTTGTCCGTCGGTGAGTAATGCTCGGACAGGAATGTCCAAGCTACGGAAAAACTCTTAAGCCCCAATTGCCAGAATTGCTTTTGGCGTTTTGGCGGTGATGGAATCGGCCATGGCCTCGATCACATCGTCGAACGCGTATTGCTGAGAATAGACTTCGACGGGAAACACATTTTCTTGCAGCAGCTTTTGAGCGATTAGAAAATCATCGAGATTGGAACCCATGACTCCCGCCATCGTCTGACCCGATCGAGTGAACGCGGTTGCACCGAATTGAACATCCGATCCATAAGTCGCAATCACGCAAATGTGGCCTTCGAGTTGCACTGCGAGTCCTGCGGAACCAAGTGCTGGCGGGAATCCAGAACACTCGATCAAACAATCCACAGTTCCGTTTTCGTAAGCATCGCCAAACCGTCGGCCTGCGAGGTCATCGATGCCACTTGCGAGTTGCTGATGCAATGGCTCGGACTCGGAAACCACAATCGGAATGAAGCCACGTTCTTCAGCGAGCGCCAGTCGAACGTCGCGATCGCGCTGCACGCCGGTAATAGCAACTCGTGCTCCGGCCTCGCGAGCGAGTTCGGCGGCCATCAGTCCGATGATCCCACATCCGGAAACGACCACATCCATTCCGGGCTGCAGATTGCATTTTCGATGAATGCCTTGAGCGACCACCGACAGGGGTTCGACAACTGATCCTTGGAGGGGTGTCAGACCGTCCGCGAGTGGCAAGCAACGCTCGACATTGACGATCATTTGTTCTGCCATCGCGCCATCGCAATGGAAACCAAAAATCTGTTTCTTGCGACAATAATTCGGCCGACCGTGCCGACAGCCACGACAACGAGCATCGCCGCAGCCGCGCATGGGAATGATGCAAATCACATCGCCGATGGCTAGTCCATTTCGTCCTTCGGTGTTCGGGCCAAACCCAATGATTCGCCCACTGGCTTCGTGGCCGATCGTACGAGGTCGTTGCACCCAATCGAAATTGGACTTGCCGAGACTCGCGCTGTTGTCCGATCCGCACACACCAACAAATAACGGCTCTACGATGACTTCGCCCTCGCATGGCTCCGGCAGCGAGACAGACTCGACGGCGAGGTTGCGTGTCACGTCGCCGTCGGGTTTCGCGGGATTGATGGGCTCCTTTTTATTCAGCCGCAGAGCCTTGATGGGGGTTTTGATCGAGGTTTCGATGGTCGTGGTCAAAAAAATTCTCCGGGGAAATTAAATCGCGTTTTTTATTTCAAGTCGTCGATTTTAGCCAATCGAGTGCGAGATTGGCAGCCCTTGAACGAGACTCTATTTGTTTTAAGATGATTTGCGACTGAACATCAAATAACTTAGGACATAGAACCATGGAAAAACGCAGACTCGGGAACACGGATATCGATTTGTCCGTGCTTTCTTTTGGTGCCTCGTCGCTCGGGGCCGAGTTTCGAAAAATTGATCTCGGTGAAGCACTTGCCAGCGTTCAAGTCGCACTCGATCACGGGATGAATTTGATCGACACCTCACCCTATTATGGACGTGGCTTGTCCGAGTCGTTGCTGGGAATTGCGCTCGACGGCGTGCCACGCGACAGCTATTACTTGTGCTCGAAACTGGGGCGGTACGCTCCGCAGCATTTTGATTTCTCGGCGAGGCGTGTTCGCGAAAGCATCGACGTTAGTTTGCAGCGAATGAAAACGGACCATCTCGATATCATTCTCTGTCACGATAATGAATTCGTCGAACTGTCTCAAATCGTCGAAGAGACGCTGCCGGAACTGGAGAAAATTAAAGCGACCGGCAA
>JBGSKR010000256.1:0-2263 GCA_041741135.1 Mariniblastus sp. | reverse complement strand
GCGAGTGGTTGAGGGGAATCTCATCCGCGAGCGGTGTGTAGAACAGGAGCTCGAGGACGTGGCTTGGACAATCACTGAAGACATAACAGTTCCCTACCATTTTGATCCTGCGATCGTACTTGCCGGGAGGTACGTTCTAGCCGGATGGGTCGACAGGCCGTCGTCTGACATGGCTTCTGGGGATTTGTTCGACTTGAGTCGATTGAAGAAGTTTTGGGGTCGTATTTTCGAGTAGAGGCGTATTCCGTGGCCCGTATTATTCAGCTTGTTAATTTCCTCTTAAACTCTCACCCGTTCGGTAAGTTTGCGATCTTCGGGGTGCTGATTGCGTTCGTTATTTGGTGGAACTACGGCGAGCAACTGGACACTGTCGTTTCCGATGGACATTCGCCTATGGTTGGTGCTGAGATGGTACAGGCAAGCACCGAGTTAACGCCTCAGGACATGTTGGAGACGACGACTGAATCAACAACACAGCCTGACCGAAACGTATTGGTGCGGGACGAACCAGCGACCCCATCGATCGAGGAGCGAACGCGAGCGATCGAGAGTGAAGCGATGGTTGCAAAGATTGAAAAGCTCGTTAAAGACTTTTCAGAACTTGAGAATAATCTCGCTGCTTGGAATCAACGAGTCGGCGAATTGGCAACGAATGACATTGGGCGGAAGTTGGCGAGCCAAACGGCTTCGATTTGTATTATCGAAGCGCTGATCCAGTCAGAGCTCGTTCCCGAAGATCAAATCTTAGTTTTACAGAAACGCATTCGACTCCTCGAAGATGAGATCATTCAGGTTCGAGCATTCAAACTATCTCCCGGTTTAGAGAAGCTGGTTGCGGAGACGAAGACACTTTTGGACAAGTACGCCGCTGCGGTTGCTCAGGCGTCGCTTTCGATGAATACATTTGAAAAGCAATCACGACTGGCCACTCCTTCGCCGATGACGCTGGCTGAGGCAATCGTTAAACGCAAGGAAGCGCTAGCAATCGCCCAAGCGAATTTGGTTGCCGACGAGAAAAGGAAAGCAGACGAGCAGATCGCCGCGATAAGTCGAGAAGCGGCTGCGATTGAGAATCAACGGATGATGAAAGCCGCCGAGGACAAGATGGATGCTGCAAAGCAACGACTAGCGAATGAGCGCGAAGCGCAAAGACTCGAAGCAGAGAAACGTCAATTGGAGATTGAGTTTAAACGAGACTGGCCGCTGATTCAGCAGTATCTCGGGAAACTTATGGCCAGCGGATACACGCAACCGCAATCGGCTTCATTTTTCGAACAGCGGTCAACACAGGGACCCGTCTCGCTAGCTGCAATCCGAAAAACGGGTGCTCTCAGCGATAAAGTCGAAGGCCTTGACGGAGCATATCCTCGTTTTTTGCACTTGATGGTATCGACATCGAATGATCGAGTAGGTCCGTCACCGTATCCAAAATTTATCGGTGGTTATGTTCCGCAAGAATTTGTGGCGACGGTGCGGGAGGGGTACACGCTGCTGAGAAAGTACCAGTACTTGCTCGTTGAGAAAGGACTTCTCGCGCCATGAGCCACGGGATTTCAGCGGCATGCCAAGCGGCATGTTGCACAAGTCGACGACGTGCCGCGTGTAGTGCCGCCTCAAGTTCATTTAGCCTCAGTGAAACACGGTTCATTTGGCGGAGTGTCGGACAGACTGTTTACTGTTGGAACGTGACGCACACCTGGGATGCCAGTCGGGACTGTTGATGATGCGAAACTCCCCGCCTAATTTCATTCGTATTCATGGTCAACGCTACGAGGTGCTGGAGCGGCTGTCGACGCCGTGGCGCGGGCGCTGGAAGGTTCATCATCGCTCGCCACCGCCGCGTGGAACGACCTACACCGCGATCGTGTTGCCCACGTCGCCAGAGGCCGACCAATTGCTAAAGTCGATCGCTCGGATACCCAAGAATCAGCACGGCTTACCCAAGCTGGTTGATTGGGAATCCAGCGGCAAGACCACAACGATAATTGTCACGTGGTGCGAGGGGATCGATTTAGCCAACTATTACGCCCGATTCCGCAAGCCGGATTCGTCACCGATCAGTGTTTGGGAGGCGGTTCGCCGTGGGAAGTCGATGGCCTACGCGTTGTCTGATTTGCATCTCGTAGCGGGTATTATTCAGGGTGATGTTAAGCCTGCCAATTTGATCCTGCCAAGCGATCACGGCTCCCTGTTTTTGATTGACTTTGGCAGTGGTTGGCAGGTGGAACGAACATCTTCGCGAACTATGGGCGACGGGTCGAAT
>JBGSKR010000255.1:0-4089 GCA_041741135.1 Mariniblastus sp. | reverse complement strand
CATATTGATGCCGACCATCCAAGCTGGCCGTGGTTCGAGCGAGCGTTGCAAGGAAATGCGGGTGGAGTTGATGGGGCAGGAAGGAACTCTGGCGAGTCCGACTTCAAAAAAGGGAACTCTGGCGAATCCGACTACAAAGATTTGTTTGGCGAACGAGCGTATTTGCTGGCGTCGCTTTATCGAGGCATCGATGACGATTACCGGATTGGTGAATTGGAGCAACGTTCCCGGCAGACAGGATTGCCACTGGTCGCCGCTGGCGATGTGTTGTATCACCATCGCTCTCGATTGCCGCTGCATGATGTGCTGACGGCTACAAAGTATCACACGACCGTGGCGATGGCTGAGTATTTATTGTTACCCAATTCGGATCGGCATTTGCAAACGATCAAGCGGCGACAAACGGCCTTCGCGCGGATACCGGCTGCACTTCAGAGAACGATGGAGATTGCGGATCGTTGTCATTTTTGTCTCAGTCAACTCCGCTATGAATATCCGGAAGAACTCGCTCCGCCAGGCCAGACGCCTTTTCAATATTTGCAGGAGTTGACCGAGGCCGGTTTACGGCAACGTTACCCGCAAGGCGTGTCGGCGAAAGTTCGTCAGCAGGTACAGCATGAACTAAGTCTGATTGATGAATTGCGATACGAAGCCTATTTTTTGACGGTGTGGGATTTGGTGCGATTCGCGCGGCAGCGAGGAATTCTCTGTCAGGGCCGTGGCTCGGCCGCCAATTCCGCCGTGTGTTATTGTCTGGGCGTCACGTCCGTTGATCCGGCCACCAGCGATCTGTTGTTCGAACGCTTCATCAGCAAAGAGCGCGATGAAGCTCCCGATATCGATGTTGATTTCGAACACGAACGCCGCGAGGAAGTGCTCCAATACTTGTACGAAAAATACGGTCGCGACCGAGCCGGACTCGCAGCAACCGTGATTACTTATCGAATGCGAAGTGCCGTTCGCGATGTGGGCAAAGCGTTGGGGCTGTCGCTTGATCGTGTCGATGCCTTGGCCAAACAGTTCGATGGTTATGGAGGTCGAACAAAGCTACCAAAAATCGAGGATCAACCGGCAATGGAAGTCGCTGCGAGTTCTCCGGCTTCCTCGACCTCTCCGAATTCGGCAGCAAAGACTAAAAAGGTTTCGAAACATTCGACGCCCGCATCGGCTGACCAGAACATCTCACGAACTCCGCCTCATACACCGACGAAATTGCAAAAACGAATGTCGGCTGTTGGCATCGATCCGGATTCCGAAATCGGTAAGCGTTTGGATTTTCTCGTGAACGAACTGCTGGGCTTTCCCCGTCACCTCTCGCAGCATGTAGGAGGGATGGTGATCACGCGCGGTCGGTTGGACGAATTGGTGCCGGTCGAAAATGCTTCGATGGATGATCGGACGGTGATTCAGTGGGACAAAAATGACCTCGAAGAATTGGGACTGCTGAAAGTCGATTGTTTGTGTCTGGGAATGTTGTCGGCGATCCGGAAATGTTTTCACTTGGTCGATCAGCACTGGCATCGGTCTTATACGCTGTCGAATCTCCCGCCGGAAGACCCGCATGTGTACGACATGATTTGTGCTGCTGATACGATTGGTGTCTTTCAAATCGAAAGTCGCGGGCAGATGAGCATGCTGCCACGTCTGAAGCCGCGATGTTGGTACGATCTCGTGATTGAGGTCGCTATCATGCGGCCTGGGCCGATTCAAGGAAATATGGTGCATCCGTATTTGCGTCGCCGCAATGGCGAAGAACCGGTGAGCTATCCCAACGAAGAAATCAAATCTGTTTTGCATCGCACGCTCGGAGTGCCGATTTTTCAGGAACAAGCGATGAAGCTGGCGGTGGTCGCCGCCGGGTTTACGCCGGGCGAAGCCGATCAGCTTCGCCGGGCGATGGGCAAGTGGCGGAAGACGGGGCTGATTCAGAAGTTTCACGACCAGTTGATCGACGGGATGCGAGAGCGTGGTTTGACGGGCGAGTTTGCGGAACAAGTTTTTCAGCAGATCAGTGGCTTTGGCGAGTACGGTTTTCCCGAATCGCACGCGGCCAGTTTTGCCAAACTGGTGTATGTGTCGGCTTGGCTGAAGTGTTATTATCCGGCGGCGTTTTGTGCGGCGCTGATCAACAGCCAGCCGATGGGATTCTACGCACCGGCTCAATTGATCGCCGATGCGCAGCGACATAGAGTCGAGGTGTTGCCGGTCGATGTGAATCACAGCGATTGGAATTGCACGATCGAAAGTCGCTGCTCTCTCCGAGAGCAAAGCGCGCACTCGGAATCGCGTACTGCTGGGGACGATTCGAGCAAAGGAGAACGGATCGGTGCGCACGCTCGTCTGTCGGAGACAGACGGCGACAATCGCGAGCATCCGCTGCGGTTGGGATTTCGTTTGATCTGTGGTTTGCGGGCAGAGTACGTTGACGCGATCATCGCGGCGCGGCGGGGCGGGCCGTTTACCAGCGTTTCCGATTTCACGCTGCGGACGGGATTGGGCCAAGCAGTGATTGCTCAGCTCAGTGCCGCCGATGCGTTTGGCACGCTGAAGCAAAATCGCCGAGCCGCTTTGTGGCAGGCACTCGCTCAGGAAAAGAAACCTCGCGATCAACCGTTATTTGCGAGTTTAGAAACCAGCGACGACGATACGTTTGCTTTACCAACGCTGGCGGCGGTCGATGAAGTCACCGCCGACTATCGCTCGGTGGGGCTTTCTCTCAAAGCTCATCCGATGTCATTTCATCGTGAATCGCTGAATCAAATATCCGTCACGCCGTGTGGTCAGTTGGCCGACAAAGCCAATCATCGACAAGTCCGCGTGGCGGGTTTGGTGATCATGCGTCAGCGGCCTTCGACGGCCAAAGGAATCACGTTCGTGACATTGGAAGACGAAACGGGCGTCGCCAATCTAATTGTGAAACCGGATTTATGGGAGCGGCATTTTCAGATCGCGAAAACCTCTGCGGCTTGGGTTGCGCATGGGAAACTGGAAATGAGATCAAACGTGATCCACATCGTGGTGAATAAACTGGAAAGTCTTTCCGACCGATTGAGCGAAGTGGAAATGAAAAAACTGGAAATCAAACCGAGAGATTTTCGGTAACGGCTGGCGAAAGTAGCTACGGTTGCCAAACTGTGGACATGCCACTCTCTGGCGAGAGTAGCTACAGCAAAATTTGCCAAACTTTTACGGTTTCACATCCACCCAGACCATCCGGTGGTCGGAGGCAGAAACTAGATCGCCACCGGGTTGGTCGGGAAGCGGCCAGAACACGCCAGCATTGATGATGGTTAAATTTTTTGAGGGCAAGCAATAATCAACTCGCAGATTGCCAACGTTGAAGTCGTCAAAATCTCCGGTGTCGTGAGCCGGATCGCCTGCCTGTTTCGTATTCGCTTGACCGTCTTTTTCTGCGTAAAACGTACCACCCTCGGAGGCTGGAATTACGTCCGCCCCAATCAACGGATGTTCCGTTAATTGCTTCGCTGCATTCACACTGCTGTCGCCGTCAACCGGGTCAGCATTTTGATCTCCTGCAATGACGAACAAGGAATCGGCAGCCAATCCACCGGTCACGCCGGCATCGTCGACGAAGTAAACTTCTTCGGAAATGTAGTCGGCCCAAAATCGTATCTCGTCGTGATTGCGGCAGCCATTGCGGTCTTCTTCACCATCAAACACCGGCGGAGTCGGATGAGAAACGAGAAAGTGAATTGTCCGCGCTCCAACCTTGACTGGAACGTCCCAATGACTTTTTGACGACAATCGAAAGACGGATTTGACTTCGTCGGAGTAAAAAGATTTCTTGGTGGCGGGATCGAGTGGCCATCTCGCATCCGGCATTTGCTTCCACAAAAAGTTTTGGAATGTACGAACTTTTTCGGCTTGAATGGGATACTTCGAAAGTACAACCATCCCGTATTGACCAGGGAACTCGCCATAGCCAAATGCGTCGTCAGGCGTGCCCGTTTTGCCGTCACCGTTTAGGTCGAGACCACTATCGACGCCCGTGTTGATCGGTGCGGTGAATACGTAGGGATATTCAATCGGAGCTGCATCACCTTGCCCATGCTGCAAAAATTTCTGTTG
>JBGSKR010000254.1:0-1642 GCA_041741135.1 Mariniblastus sp. | reverse complement strand
TCCAGCAGCTCAAGCAAGCCGTCGACCCTAGCAACATCATCGCCCCCGGTCGCTACGCTTCAGTTGCCACCCGCGAGAATGTGGAGAAAGATATGGCGTGGGGGCATCCAGAGAGCGGCATGAATTGACCCGGCTCGTTCTAGTGCACGCTATCAGGCAGTAAGCGGCATGCAAATCTAGCTGTTGCCGGGAAAATCTCTGTAACCTAGGTAGTTCGAGAAGAAGCGTCTTTGCATAGCATAGCGACAGGGAATCGATCGCCGATGATTGCCTCATTTGTGTGACGGGCTTTTTTTCTTCGAGAATCGTTTTTCGCCGGATTCACAAGCTTCTGAAGTACATAAAAAAAAAGGTTGGCTTTTGGGCCAACCTCTTCAATTCGTCATCAAGTCCATACGGACATTAAGCCGAGATCACTTCGTTTTTTCGTCGACGGTTGCCAACAAAACCAGCAAGTCCAACTGCGCCAAAAATCGCCAATGAAATTGGCTCAGGAACCGCACCAGAAGCAGTTTGGAACGACGCGCTCGACACTTGAGTGGCAGTAAGGGTGACATTCGTAGTGTTGATAAGCCCGAACACATTCGTTTCATACGAATTCGATGTCGTGACCAGTCCATTACCAGTTAGCGTGTCGTTGTAAATCGGACTTGGGCTAACGATGATCGTTGTAGGATTCGTTTGAGAAGGAATTGATCCAGCAGTGGTTTCAATTCCAAACGTCAACGAGTTCTGAGCGATTCCAAATCCGTTGACGGGTAAACCGGGTGTGCCGGAATCGACCACGCTCAGCGTCGTCTCCACCGTAAACACTGCCTTCACAGGAATAAACGTATTTGTATTGCCTGTTAGGGTTGCCGACGTTGTCAGTGAGAAGAACGCGTCGTCAGTCAAGCCCGCGAACAGGTCGTCAATATTCAATGACGCGAAAGTCTCTGCAGTGACTCCAGGATTCGTCATAATCGTCCCGGTTGGGCCGTTGATGCCTGCATTACCGTTGATTCCGTTCGAGGCCGAAACGACCGGCACTCCGGGTGTAAACGTGTACTGAGTGGGGTTCAGCACAACTCCAGTGTTCGCGTTAACAATCTTCAAACCGACAATTTTCATGCTTGCCGAAACCATCACGCCAGCGTTGGCAACCGATCCAATGGCCGCGAGGGCCAGTACGCATAAAACTCGTAACATAGTTAAATTTTCCTAAAACCGAATGTAGAAACAGAAAGTCAATCAAGGAGGTAAATTGGCTCTCTTTACGCAGGTCTTAGGAGTCCCCGAAGGGGTGGCTTTGGAGGAAAACGCTCAGTGATCGCAACGACGGTTCCAGATTCCAATCCGAACGTGAATTGCCATACCAAAGTGATAGCCACAGAGACTGAATCTTCGGTGTGGCCCGATGTGCAGAGCATACCGCTGTCGTCACCTTCGCCCATCACCAATTTCTTGTTGGGACTATCTTCCGAGCTCATCGCTCCCAACATCGCTTCGACGCTCGGGCGAAATTCCTCACAATCATACGTGATGATCCCCGCACGCGCAGACGACAATCCGCACGTCAGGAACAAAACGGCAAGGAGGAGTAGTCGGATCATTCCGTAAGTTTAAACATCAAGCGGGGGGCATGCAAGTGGTGCGTAGCGAT
>JBGSKR010000253.1:0-5696 GCA_041741135.1 Mariniblastus sp. | reverse complement strand
CGCTGAGTGTGACCAGCAGCAACATGATCGCACCCGCCAGATTCATCGCCAGAAACATATCCAGCAAAAAAGTTGGCAGCGGCACAATCAGCACCATCAACGTCACCAAGAATGACATCGACAGCCACGTTTCACTGCGTTGAGCGAATCCCAAATTTGGACCGGTACGTGCCATCAGTTCAACCTCCGAAACTGGTGACAAGGGCGCGGGAAATCAAATGCCAGCCATCAACCAGCACAAACAACAACAGCTTGCACGGCGTCGAGACCACAACCGGTGGCATCATCATCATCCCCAACGACATCAACACCGTGGAGATCACAAGATCAATCAGCAAGAACGGAATGTAAATGCAGAAGCCCATGATGAAAGCCGTTTTGAGTTCGCTGATGATGAAAGCCGGAATGAGAACTTTCAGCGGTATCTGTTCGAGTGAAATGTCCGTCGGCGTTTCTGACAGCTCCACAAACAAAGCGAGGTCATTCTTGCGAGTGTGGTCTCGCATGAACGCGTGTAGCTCGACTTTCGCGACATTCCAAACATGACTGATGTCCTTATCGGGCGTATCCATTTTCTGCGCCGCGAGGTAGGGCTGAATGCCTTGCTCGTTGATTACCTCGATGGTCGGCGCCATCACGAACAAGGTTAGAAAAATGGAGAGGCCCAGCAGAACTTGATTAGGCGGAATCTCTTGAGTCGATAACGCCCGGCGAACAAACGAGAGCACGATCACGATGCGGGTGAATGCAGTCAGGCTGACGAGCGCCGCAGTCGCGAAACTCATCGCTCCAAGGAACAATGCAATCTGAATCGGCGGCGCAAGCTCTCCGAAGGCGTCGGAGACCGTGCTCGACGTTTCGGCTTGTGCGATCAACAAATTGATGAGTTCCAGATTCAAGATTAGGCTACTGCTCGAGTCGTTTGGTTCGCTTTGTAGAATACATCTTTGAATGCTTCGCCACCGAGCAGTTCGGAAAGTTTGCGTTGCATTTCGATTTCAATCTCTTCAGTAGATTTTTTCGCGGGAACAGGGCCTCGAGCGGCGGGTGTATAAGTTCCGGCAGTGGATTGAGTTTCGGGCTGTCGGTTGATCGCTTGGTTCGTCTCGCCGGCAATGATGTCGCTGTAGTCTGCGAGTGCGTCTGCGAACGGAGTGTTCAGTGGTACAACGGTTTTGATTCCGCTCAGGTCACTGGCGACCAACACGCGTTGATCGCCGATCTCGATTAAGTGCAAGTTCGCTTTGGCCGACAAGCGGAGTTGCGCGATCATGCGGAAAGTGGGAGCGTTGGTTTTCACTGAACTTTTGCTGGCACTTGCAGTTCTTGCGGCCGTGCCTCCTCGGTTGATCCAGCGTTTGGCAACGAGCACAAATCCGACACCTACGACCAACACAATGCAGGTGCTGGTCGCGATTTTCTGTAGCAGTGCTTGGAAATCGTCAGAGCTCGACGATCGATTCTCCAACGTTTGTTTGAGTGATGGGGGATCGACGAGTTCCGCTGCTGCCGATGCAGTTAGGTGACTGTCATGCCAGCGCGTTTCCGATGACGCATATGCAGGCGAGGGTGAGTGGGCGGATGTTGATGCCATTGGTGATGACAGACCCATCTGCGGTCGTGTCGCTTCCGGTCGACGCTGCGCGGAGTTGGACTCGGCGAGCAAACTGGCCAATGTTTTTTCGGTTTGGGGTTCTAGGTGAGTGGCGGGCTCAACACTGGTTTGAGGGCGCGGCAATTGAGGATACTTCTCAAAGCCGAATTGCTCAACTTTGGCGGGGTTGAGATGAACTTGGGGTGGTACCGGCAACGATTGAGTAGGAACTGCATTTGAACTAACAGGTTCAGTCGACGGAATTTGGACAGGCGATGGAGGAATGGTATCTTCGGAATCGCTGACCGGCGGTGAGACAACCGTGATTTGCTTTGTCGTCTGCTGCGGATACACCGCCAAGCGAATGTCGGCGGGAATCTCGGGAGTACTGGAGACTTGCTGGATATCGAAGGACTCGGCAGCCGACGACCCGAGTGTTTCATCGGAGGCGAAAGTTTCGCTGGAGACGATCGGTTCGGCTTGGAACTCGGAGGGGCTTGTAGGTATGGCACTCGGATCAGCTGTCAGACGCAAGGGATTCCCGTTGAGATCTTCTTGTCCGCGCAGCGGCGCGGACAGCAGCAAGGTGGCTGCGAATACGACGATTGTTTTTTTTGAAAATTCCATTCTTCAATTCCACGAGGTGCGCTCAGGACCATCGACTCTCTCTTATTCAACCGGCAACGATTCGCCTTTCCGATTGCGTGGATAAACTTTTGTAATGCGAATTCCAAAACAACCATCTACGACCACGACTTCTCCACTGGCCAGCGGAACACCTTGAGCGATTAGCTCAATCGGGCTTTCGATCGTTCGATCCAGCGCCAACACTGAACCATTGCCCAGTGACAACAATCGCTGGATAGGAATTTTGGCACGACCCAACTCGGCAGACACAGTGACTTTAATGTCAGCAAACCGACTGATTTCGTTGGCATGGCTGGGACTGTCGTGCGGCGAGAAGTTCTGGAACTCGGGCGATTGCACTTCGACCCCTTCAGCACCCGTCAACACCGATTCGGTGACATCGTTATCAGCTTCAGACCTTGGGGCGGCTGTGGTTGTTTCGGAATTGGCTGACATGAGCTGGATTCAGTTTAGGAGAAACGGGCAAGACATGAATGTTCACAACCGGCCCAAACTGGGCCCGAATTGGAGCAAAACTTTAACAAATGATTGATTCGATTTGAAAACACTGTTGATCACCGACTCGGCCAGGCCACACGTCGAACGTGGGTTGATCGTTCACGTTCAGCACCAACGGTTTTTCAATTTTTTGATTTAATTTCACGATATCGCCAGCGTCCAACTGCAACAAATCGTCCATGCCCAGTTCGGCGCTACCGAGTCGAGCGCTGATCTCAACGTAAATTTGGTAGATGTTGTCGGTGGGAATCTTCTCGCCGGAATTGGCCGGCGACACGACTTGGTCGGGCACGCCAAGCAGTTTTTTCATTTCGTCTTTTGCGAACATCCATTCGATTCTCACTGGGCCGATCGCTTGGGAACTGCTGGTTGAGATTTGAAATCCAGTCACCAAAACTTCCCGGTCGGGCATCATCAGGCGACATCGATTGGGTTGCCGATCAATTTCACCGAGTTCGGTAGGTAGAATTTCTTTGTCGGGCCAAGCTTCGCCGAACGACAGCAATGATTGTTCGAGAAACAACTCGCATAGTGATTGTTCAATCGTCGTCAGCTCACGGTGAACTGGTTTTTTACTGAGCGATTCCGTCAGGATCTCCATGATCAAGATCAACATGTCGACTTGCGGTGCGACGATCATGCCGTTGACCGCTCCGACCTTGATGCGAATCGGAACTCCAATCGATGGCTGCGACCAACGGCCTTGAGCCGCGTCAAAACGGAGCGAATCGATCGGCAGCATCGTGACCTTGATCGGCGTCGGAGCCAGTTCCTTCCAACGCTCGGGAAACATCTCGGTGAACTTGTTCATCCAAATCTTCAGCGCGGCCGCTAAAGGTCGTTCAACCTTGCTGGCATTCAAGAAATCATATTTGGGATAATCCCGATCGATCATTGAACTTGCAACTCGCGAAATAAAATATCTTGGATCCGCTCGATACCATCGTCGAACAGGATTTCATTGAAAAAGCTGTGCATTTCTCGCCGTAATCGGTTGTGTCCATGGCGACCTTCGAGATCTTCGGCACTGATCTCGGCGACGTGAGCGATGATTCGGTTTTTTAACATCGCTTCGCGGGCGTCAAGAAGTTTTTCTACTTCCTGACGCTTTGATTTGGGGACTTGGAGCGAAAGGTTTATTTTTAAGTAGCGGCTGAAGCGTGAATTTCCCAGAGTTGCCACCACTTCATCGAAATCGATGAACTCGACTGCTTCGTTGGGATCGATTTCCGCAACCGATGGTTTTGCATTTGGATCGGCAGGGGCGTTCAACTGCGCAATTAATAGCGGTGTGGCAAAGCCACCGCCGATTGAAACGACAACGACCACCAGCCACACGATCATTTTCGTCATGCCGCCGGATTTCTTGTTGCCATCGGATTCGTTTGTATTCTCTGCCATCACGGTTACCTAAATTGCGGGTTCAATCCTTCTTCATCCATATCGGAATCAGCGGCACGCACATTTAGCCCAATCGGCAAACTTTAGCAAGTGATCCCGGCGAACGAGAAAAAATGCTATCACGTCGCAAAATCGGAATATCCGGAATTCTTTAACACATGGCTGCAATCTGTCGATCTCTTAGACAACGTGGATTACCCCGACAGTGGGAATCGCCAGAACTATTTTTGTGAACCTGAGAACTTCATGTTTAACGGACTGTATAGCGGTGCCACCGCCCTCCATGCACTCAACCGCCAGCAAGAAGCAACGGCCTCGAATCTGGCGCACTTGAACACGCCCGGCCACCGTCGCATGATTTTCTCATTCCATGAGCGCATGGAACAAACAGAGCAAAGCCAGGCTCGGCCCGGAATGAGAGTCGTGGAACAAGCCGCAGATTTTACCCAGGGACGTCACGAAACCACCGGTCGTCCACTCGACCTTGCCATCAGTGGCGATGCATTTTTTAGCTATCAAGGCGCTGCAGGCACGATGTACTCGCGCAGTGGCGTGGTGTTTCGCAACCCCGAGAACAATCAACTGGTCAATGGTGACGGGTTCGCTTTGCTCGACGACGCCGGACAACCGGTAACTTACGACGGACCGCTGTCAGAACTTTCTATTGGCACCGACGGAAGCATCGCCCGGCGCGATCAACGATTTGGAAAGATCGGCGTGTTCCAGTTCGACGACAATCGAAAACTGGAATCGGAAAACCAAACTTATTTTCGCGCTGGCTCAGCGGAAGCACTGCCAGCCGAACAATTCACCGTCCACCAAGGCATCCGCGAACTTTCCAACGCTCATCCCGTCAGCGAGTTGATCAGCCTGATGGTCGGCTCGCGTCACTTCGAGGCTTCGCAACGTGCGATGCTGATGATGTCCGAAGCGATGCAAGAGAATACAAAATCGTAGTTGATTTGAAATTTGAAATCTGAAATTTGAAATCTGAAATTTGAAATTCAAAGACTGAAATTCGAATCCTACCAACTGCTAACTGAACCCTGCCACCTTCCTCCTGAAAACTTCCAACTAAAAACTCGAATCCCATGCTAAAAGCTTTCTTCACCAGCGCCACTGGAATGCGTGCCCAGGAAATGTTGATCGACAACACGGCGAATAATCTCGCAAACGTGAACACGACGGGTTTCAAACGCAGCCATCTGGAGTTCGCCGATCTGCTGTATGACGTCAACAAACAACCCGGTGCTCCGACTTCCGAAGGACAAACGTCGCCGATCGGATTGCAAATCGGAAACGGTGTCCGCGCTGTTGGCACTACAACGCTGTGGACTCAGGGCTCGTTGCAAGATACCGGGCAAGACACTCACATGGCCATCGAGGGCGAAGGCTTTTTCAAAGTGACGATGCCCGACGGAAGCTTCGCCTACACTCGTGACGGGTCCTTTAACAAAGACGCCAACGGCTTGCTGGTCAATGGCGATGGACGCCCGCTCGAACCGGCCATCACGATCCCACAGGGTGCTCAAAAGATCTCCATCTCGCAAACAGG
>JBGSKR010000252.1:0-3717 GCA_041741135.1 Mariniblastus sp. | reverse complement strand
CAGCCGCAGTACTTAGCTCGCGATTATCGATAAACAACCAGCCCATATGAGACCAAAAGGCACTGACGCGAGGCGTGTGGGGATCAGGTTGATGATCCGAATGTTGATGATGCACGCGATGCACCAGCACCCACCGGGCGGGCGAGTCCTGAAAACTGCAAACCCCCAAGGTCGCCAAGAAATACTCAAACCATTTTGGGCATTCGAAACCGCGATGTGTCAACAATCGATGATAGCCAGCACCGATTCCCATCGAAGTGAAAATGTAATTTCCGATCGGCAAAAAAAGCAGACCCCACACGCTGAAATAGTAGGGCAGAAACGCCAGAGGAATCAGCAAATGAAAAATAATCACGGGCACCATGTATTCCCACAAGACGCGAGATTTCTCGTTCACACCCGCCGGGCGAGGTAAACGCTCGTGACGATCAAGTTTCGTTTCCTCAATGTGAATGTCTTTTGCAATCGAGTCAACTATTTGGGCCGCATCGGGCGCCGGAGGAGGTGCCGTTATTGAAGTCGAAACTGAGGCGGCGTTTGGTTCCAAATTCTCGCCGCGGGACAGCGAACCTTCAGCAGACGAGGTTTGAGTTTTTATGTCGGTTGCCATGATTGTCTTGATGCGAGATTGAATCGCCGAGGTTTGAGTTAGAGCTTCCGTTTCCACCGTCTCTGAACTAATTCTAATTGCGGCGATCATCCGAGGAAACGCCAATATTGCGATCAATGGCCATTAGTTTGCTTGATTTTTTGAACTTGGGAGCGGATTTGGCCAACTTGTCGCAGCAACAATCGCTATGCAAATTCTTCTCAGCAGGAATGGGCAAATGCCAAACAATTGTCAGTTTTCAAGAACGTGACGAGCCTGCCAAACCGCAAACTTGAAGAGACTGGCAACGCGCAATTCGGTCAACAAGATTTATCCCACCGGAAATGTTTTTACTTGGTGACCAGACGTGTCACAGGCACCTTCGATAATGAAATTGAGTCGTAGTGACAATGATAAATGTTTTCTAATCTTCCAGCACCGAATAGCCAAATATGAACGCCGAAATCAATCAAGCAATGCGGAACCAAGACGAGCTGGTCATCGAGTTCAATTACCTTGATTCAAAAGGCCACCAATCACGACGAGTGGTCAGTCCAATTCGGTTTCTACCCAACGGGCGATTCTTGGGACTTTGCTTGTCGCGAGAAGAGCCGCGACAGTTCTACCTAAATCGATGTCAAGAAGTGAAATTGCGACGTGCGGAAGACTATCTCATGCCTGTGCCGATGTAAGTCGAAAGGGCGGGTATCACGCTCGCAATTCACGAACAGGCAGGCGGGACGCCTGCGGTCCCTTTTTTGGTAACTTGGAAGAGGCGTCCAAGGTATATCGCGTTCAAGACATTACGTTAGCGAAGAATGGGCGACGAACTGCCGCCGATTGAATTCATCGCGGCGCGAATGGTCTCGATGTAGTCTCGTGGATTCGCTTCGAACTCGGCTCGAGTTTGTGCGTCACGAAACAGCACTACGCGTTGATGCGGCGTCTTGCCCATAAAGACTCCATGCTGTTCGAGTCCATCAACCAGCTTTCCTTCACGTTGAAAGACAACAGGATCAAATCCAGCGAGCAATGGACTGAAGGCGTCAGGGTCTTGCTGAAACGTCTTTAAGCTTGATTCGCTAGAAAACAAGTAAACTCGGCGACGATGGACGCATCCCCATTGAGGATCTCCATCAACCCAGCGTCCCTCAGTCAACAGAGTAACAGGGCATTTGCCATGCAAAGCGAATTGCGGCTTCTCCATTTCGGAGGACGCTTTAGCAGAGGTTGTCGCTTCTTCGGCTGAAGCTTCTTCTACCAGATGCGTATTCGCAATTCTCGCTGTAGCGACTGGCAACATCGTCCCTTCGGCTGTTTCGTGATTGGCGATGCGAATGCTGGCATCGGCGAATTGAATTTCCGGTTTAAAGTCGTTTTCCACATGAAATTGATTTGGGACGTTCCTTACCGTTGCAGTCGCTTGAGCTTGCGGTGGGATTGGAAAACCGCCTGATTGATTCAAACTGAATCGATCTGAGTCAGGATCGGCAATGACGAGTGTGGCTTTCGCTTCTGCACTTTTGACTGGTGTGGCGGGTTTGGTACTTTGGTGATTAGGCTGTGTAGGGACATGCTGACCGTCGCTGCGGGCACTCGCGAAATGGGTATCAGTTTGAGTGGCGATGAACGGATTAACGACGCGAGATTTTCGCGCCAATTCCATGGAATCGACTGACGGCGAATGTGGCGAATCGGTCGGGAAATTTGGCACGAGAGACTTAGTTTTAACCACATCATGGTCTGCGGCGAGAATGTCCTGAAATTCAGCCAACGATTGATCGAGAGCGGGATTGTCACCTTTTTTGAGGGAGGCGATGACGATATCGAATCCCTCGACCATATCGGCATACGCCGACGCATCAAGAGGACTAGATCGCTTGGAAACAATTCGTCCCGATGGCGTCATGGCGATGTCATACGGCACTGACGAGACTCCATACTGTTTGACTAACTCAGGTTGCTGATCGGCGTCAACCAATACAGCAATACAATTATTGGCCATAGCTCGTTGTACTCGGGGCGTCGAAAACACGAATTTTTCTAATGATTTGCAGGGGCGACACCATTCGGCTGAGAAATGTAACAACACCAGTTTATTTTCCTTGGCGGCAATCCGTGCGGCTGCCGCAGGGTCAGTTTCCCAAACAACGGATGTTGAAGTTTGAGCATGTACCGTCGCTGCTGAAAGTAAGGCAAGCAGAAAACCAATTGAAAGGGAGGTGCTTCTTTTCATCTGAACACTGGCTTTTCAAAAACAAAAAAATTTTGGGGCATCAGAGGTTAAATCGTCGTTGTTAAGATTGAGGATCAGTGAAAAATGCGCAATTGTGCCGGTTTTTCCGAATTTAACGAACTTTTTCACGTCATCGAGTCAAAATGACATCTTTGTCCCTGTCCTAGCACCGGATTTCTGCAATACTTGTTTCAAGAAATAAGCACGGGAAAGTTAGGTAAATTCCAAAATCGTGCTTGACAGTTCCCGACGAATTGTTAAAACTTGCAAGAGTTCAAGTCTTCGCCCGACGTAATTTAACGTCACATTTGGCGACACACTTGCGGGGTCATGTTTTTCACCCTGAGATTGCCTGACGGAAACAGGCGTATCTTTTGAACGCGTTCATCGTGCTCTTAAACAATCATTGTGTTTTTGAAGCCGTTTCGAATGTTGAACATTTCGGGATGAGTCGATCCCCAGTGTTATGTCATCCTCGGTGAAACTCCGTGTCCTGACGGTCTTAGGCCAGTCCAGCGCTTTGAGATCAAATGTTATGCGTTTTCGTAAATTTTCTAACTTACATGAAAGTTTACTTCTTCTTTTTTGATTGTGTTTTGTGAGCTTTTATAGGAAGTGCTCCGGCGCAGTGGAATCTCGCAGGCCTGAGAATACTGAGATAATCTAGATTTTTCAGGCTACGAAATGCATCCAGTTGCTTTCCGGATAAACGATGTTGAGATTTGGAAACGACATAACTCGCAAACTTCCGGCTTTTAATGTTAGCTATTCTGAAACTTCAGAATCTTAAATTTCGCTTTTAGTTTTTGTACCAATATAGGTACGTTTTTTTTCAGGTGTTTTAATGGCAAAAAAAACTTCTCGTTCCCCTGCTTCTGAGTTTTCCGGAGAA
>JBGSKR010000251.1:0-5348 GCA_041741135.1 Mariniblastus sp. | reverse complement strand
GCCATGGCTGCAGTCACCAATTCTTGACGCGGCCCGAAGAACTCGTAGTGAATTCGGGAATCATCGACGCCCAGCGATTTCAGCGCTAGCACGACTGATTGCATGAATGGCTTGGGGCCGCAGAAATAAAATTCCGCATTCTGATAATCGGTCTTCGTTTGTAATAGCTCTTTCGTGACAAAGCCCGCAAAATCACATTTTCCACTTTGGACATCGTCGTCTAGCGGATCGTCATAGCCAAAATACACCTCAACGAAATCTTTGTCCGAAATCATGTCCAGCACTTCGTCTCGGAAAGCATGGGATTTACTGTTCTTGGCAAACTGAAAGAACTGAATCTGTCCCGGTACGCCTTGGTAAACCAATGACTTCGCCATCGACAGCAACGGAGTAACCCCGATTCCACCCGCCAAAAAAACCACGGGACGATCCTCCACTTTTTCCGGATCGATGGTGAACTCTCCGCACGGCGGACCGACTTCGATGACATCACCAATTTGAATGTCGTCATGCAAATAGCTGGAAATCAAACCAGCGGGTGTTTCCGCATTCCCACCGGATTCTTTTTTGACGCTGATCCGATAATGGATATTGTCAGGGCGGTCGGAAAGACTGTAGTTGCGCGGCGAGGTGGGTGTCGATGGATGATCGACGCTAACGGTGATGTACTGCCCTGGCAAAAACGCGGATAGCGAACCACCGTCGACGGGCCGCAAGTAAAACGACGTCACGATGTCGGATTCGGCTTGCTTGCGATCCACCACAAATTTTCGGAACCCGTTCCAACCACCGTTCATGTTTGCCTGGGCCAGATAGATTTCCTTTTCGCGCGCGATAAAGACTTCGGCTAACACACCGTAGGCTTCTGCCACCGCAGCGATAATTTCGTCCGTCGCGGCATCGCCCATGACGTCTTTGATGGCTGCCAACAGATGCTTGCCTACGATCGGATAATGTTCGGGCTGAATGTTGAGCGAACAATGTTTCTGGGCGATGACTTCCACCGCTGGTCCTAGAGCGTCCAGATTGTCGATATTGACAAAATACGCACAGATCGCGCCCGCCAGCGCTTGCTGTTGCACGCCGGAATGCTGATGAGCCGGATTGAAGAAAGCTTGGACTTCCGGGTCGCCAGCAAACATCAATTCGTAGAATCGGCGGGTAATGGTTTCTGCATTGGCCGCGACCAAAGGAGTAATGGCTTTGACAATTTCAATCGTTTTATCACTAAGCATCGTTGATTAACCTTCTGAAAATTTACTGTTTCCCAAATCGGTTACGGTGAGTTGCACAAACTAAGTTTCCGTAGTGGGACTCGCCAGAGTTCCTATTTCGCGAGGGAATTCTGGCGAATTCCACTACAAGGACTAAAAACAAGCCTGCCGCTTGTCTGCGCACTGTCAAATAGTTCACCAAAGGGTATAGAATAAAACTCGCTTCGTCAAGCCTTGAGCAAAAAATCGTTTGCTGACGGTGACCGGTAAGCGCTCGCGCCCGCATCCGTTAAGATCACCAAAACAAATTCGTTCTACAAAACCATTCCTTTTCCAGATCGAAAAAAGCGAAATGATCGGTCCGAGTAGATCAAAACCTCACCGCGCCGGTCACGACGGAAACTCTTATGATGACCAACAACCGCGCCCGCAATTTTCGATCGATGTCGGCGGCACGTTCACCGACTGTCTCGGACGCGGCCCTGCCGGCGATTTCCCGCCGTTGAAATTGCTCAGTTCTGGCATCACCAAAGGCAGCGCTGAACAGTGGCTCGCGACGCATCAACTGATTGACTCACGCAGGGCAGTCGATCCGCCTCGCTTTTGGATCGGCTATCAGATTCACTTTCTCGATGACGCCGGTCAGCCCATTCATTCCGCGACGATCACTGATTTTGATTCCACCACCGGCACACTCGCAATTGACATCCCGACGACACGGTTGCTGCCGAGTGGTACGCCTTATGAAATTAACAGCGGCGAAGAAGCTCCGATCGTGGCCATCCGTTACCTACTCGGAATTCAACTTCAAGAGACGATTCCGCCCGTTTCCGTTCGGTTGGGAACGACGCGCGGAACCAACGCCCTGCTCACGCGGCGGGGAGCGAAAGTCGCTTTCGTCACCACCCGCGGCTTCGGCGACGTGTTGAAAATCGCTTATCAAGATCGCCCGCGCCTGTTCGATCTCGCCATCAAGAAACCGCAACCACTGTTCGAAAGAGTCGTCGAGATCGATGCTCGGATGACTGCCGACGGGCAAGTCCTGCAGCCGCCCGACGAAGCCAAAATTCGTCAGCAACTGATCGGTTTAAGATCAACTAATATCGAATCGCTCGCGATCTGCCTACTGCACTCATTCGCGCATCCGCAGCATGAACAATTGATCGATCGCATCGCTCGCGAGATTGGATTCACTGAAATCAGCACTTCTCACCGTCTTGCTCCATTGATCAAAATCGTCGCTCGCGGTGATACCACGGTTGTCGATGCGTATCTCAATCCAGTTTTGCGCGAGTATGTTGCCGCACTTCGGCACTCGCTTCCCGGCAGCGATTTGAAGATCATGACTTCTGCCGGTGGGCTGGTCGATGCGGATCACTTCGTTGGCAAGGACAGTATTCTTTCTGGGCCAGCGGGTGGCGTGATTGGCTTCTCTCGCGTTGCTCAGCGAGCCGGTTTTGAAAAATCGATTGGCTTCGACATGGGTGGCACCAGCACCGATGTCGCCCGCTTCGATGGACACTACCAACGCGAATACGAAACGCAAAAGGCAGGCGTGCGCATCGTCGCGCCGATGCTGGCGATCGAAACGGTTGCCGCGGGCGGTGGCAGCATCTGCGATTTCGACGGCGTTAAGTTAATCGTGGGTCCCGACAGCGCCGGAGCCGATCCGGGGCCGGCTTGTTACGGTCGCGGCGGTCCGTTGACCGTGACCGATATCAATCTGCATCTCGGGCGACTGCTGCCCGCCCAATTCCCTTTTGCACTCGACACAAAAATCGTCGCCACGAAACTAAAAAACTTAAGCGAGCGGATCGCCGAATCGACGGGCGAACCGCCGATGACCACGCAGCGGCTGGCCAGTGGTTTTTTGAAAATCGCCGTCGCCAATATGGTGCGAGCCATTCGCAACATCTCGGTCGCCAAGGGATACGATCCCGCCGAGCATGTGCTGGTGACTTTTGGCGGTGCGGGCGGAGGGCACGCCTGCGCGATTGCCCGCGAACTGGGGATTCGCAACATTCTGATTCATCCGTACGCTGGAATCTTGAGCGCGTACGGGATTGGGTTGGGCGACGTGAATCGCTTTGCTCAAGAGTCGGTGCTGAAGCCGCTTTCTCCGGCGACACTGACCGAACTTGAGACCGTTTTTGAACGCATGGAAGCCGCCACAATTGCCGAAGTCACCGGGCAGGGAATCGAGGCGGATCAAATCAAAGCGCCGCTCCGTTCGCTTGATTTGCGATATCAAGGAGCAGAAGCCACCCTGAACGTGCCTCGTCCCGAGGACGAAAACTGGACGGCAGAGTTCGAAAAACAACACAAGCGTTTGTTCGGATTTTTGCGATCAGGAAAACCAATCGAAATCGCCGCCGCCCGCGTTGAAGTCGTCGGCAAGACTCGCGAGACCGTCACGCCTCAGCAAGCCGTCGTTGATCGCGAACCCGTTCCAAGTGCAACCACTCCAATCTGGTTCGACGATGTTGCAATTGTAGGAACCTCCGCCGATGAAGACTCTAGCAACGAAACACGCAATTCGAAAAACGTCAACGTCTATTTCCGCAGCGCCATCCGCGCTGGGGATCGTTTGTCCGGACCGTGCATCGTTTGCGAACCCACCTCGACCGTCGTGATTGATCCGGGCTTTGACGCCTGCGTGCTCTCTGGCGGTGAGATTTTGATCACGGCCGCCGATTCAGAAACGAGCACTGATTCAGCCAACACGATTACGGATGCTTCTATCTCAACCGGCGCCGACCCAGTCCTGCTGGAAATCTTCAACAACGCCTTCGCCTCCGTCGCTGATCAAATGGGCATCACGCTCCAGCGAACGGCTTTCTCGACGAACGTCAAAGAGCGGCGCGATTTCAGTTGCGCGATTTTTTCTGCCGACGGTAACCTTGTTGCCAATGCCCCGCATGTTCCCGTGCATCTCGGTGCGATGAGCGAGACCGTGAAGTGCATGTTGTCCGACCATCCCTACATGAAACCGGGTGATGTGTTTGTCACCAACGACCCGTTTCGCGGCGGTTCGCACTTGCCCGACATCACGGTCGTTACGCCGGTGCATGATGGGACCACAGGCCAGTTGCTGTTCTTCACCGCCAGTCGTGCTCATCATGCGGAAATTGGCAGCATCGTCCCCGGCAGCTTCCCACCGTTCTCCAAAAACCTTGCCGAAGAAGGCGTGCTGATTCGCGATTTCACGCTCTTCGACGGCGGACAATCACGCGAGAATGAACTGATCGAGCTACTGTCCACGGCCCGCTATCCCAGTCGTCGCGTCGATGAAAACATGGCGGATATCGCGGCCCAAGTCGCTGCCAACAACTCCGGTGCGTCGCTCCTGCAAGCGATGATCGAGCGACACTCGCTGCCAATCGTTCAGCAATACATGACTCAGATTCAAGTCGCAGCAGCCCGAAAAATGCGAGCAGCACTCCTCGCGATTCCCGATGGCGTGTATCGCATGACCGATCACCTCGACGACGGATCACCCATCTCCGTCGCGATCGCGATTTCCGGCAGCGAAGCCACCGTCGATTTCAGCGGAACGGGTGCGGTTCTGCCGGGTAACTTGAACGCCAATCGCAGCATCGTGACAGCGGCGGTGTTGTACGTTTTCCGCTGCCTGATCAACGAAGACATTCCACTCAACGGGGGCGTCCTCGAACCAGTCAACATTATCCTACCGATTTGTTTGCTGAACCCACCACCTCACGACGATCCGCAAAAGTGTGCGGCGGTCGTGGGTGGCAACGTGGAAACATCCTCTCGCGTGGTTGACGTTTTGCTGGGTGCGCTGAAAGTGGCCGCGGCCAGTCAAGGCACGATGAACAATTTGACGTTCGGTGACGATTCGTTTGGTTACTACGAAACGATCTGCGGCGGCAGCGGCGCGACGGCGGACGCAGATGGAGCCGACGCGGTTCACACGCACATGACTAACACGCGATTGACCGATCCCGAAATCATCGAACACCGCTATCCCGTTCGCGTGCTGGAGTTTTCGATTCGTCGCGGTTCGGGCGGTGCGGGAAAGCAGCAGGGCGGCGACGGTATCATCCGCCGTTTTGAGTTCTTGCGTCGAATAAAAGACTTCCATGATGGCCCGGTCGCGAATGCCGCCCGGAG